>CBDUAW010000208.1:0-5037 GCA_965365215.1 uncultured Eudoraea sp.
TTACCAGCAATGTGCCGATTACGGCTCTTGGTGGATCGGTGAGCACTCCTGCAGGAGGAATTAAAGCAGGGATCGTGGAAGTTCAGGGAGTGGAAGATTTATCCAAGCTATCCAGGGAGGAAATTGAAGGCAAAATAGTATTCTATAATCGCCCAATGGATCCCACCCTGATAAATACTTTTCAGTCTTACTCCGGTTGTGTGGACCAAAGATATTCCGGGGCTGCAGAAGCGGCTAAATATGGGGCCGTAGGTGTAATAGTACGGTCAATGACCCTAAGATTAGATAACTATCCGCATACCGGATCCATGAGTTACGGGGAAATGCCTGTTTCCGATAGGATTCCTGCTGCTGCAATCAGTACCAATGGCGCAGAATTACTAAGTACAACTCTGAAACTCAACCCGAATATTCGGTTTTACTTTAAACAAAACTGCAAACAATTAGAAGATGTACTTTCATATAATGTGATTGGCGAAATTAAGGGAACAGAATTTCCGGACGAGGTTATCCTGGTAGGGGGCCATCTCGATTCCTGGGATCTTGGTGATGGTTCACATGATGACGGTGCGGGCTGCGTTCAGAGTATGGATGTCCTGAATATCCTGAAAAAAAGTGGGTATAAGCCAAAACGTACCCTGAGGGTTGTTTTATTTATGAATGAAGAAAATGGCTTAAGAGGAGGAAGAAAATATGCAGAAGTTGCCCTTACCAAAAAGGAAAAACACGTTTTTGCCCTGGAAAGCGATGCAGGAGGATTTACACCCAGAGGATTTTCGTTCGATTGTTCCGACGAGAATTTTGAAAGGATACTTAGCTGGAAACCGTTATTTGAACCTTATTTGGTGCATTATTTTATTCGGGGCGGAAGTGGGGCAGACATCGGACCCCTGAAAAACGGGCAGACAATCCTCGCAGGATTAAGACCTGATACCCAGCGTTATTTTGACCACCATCATGCGGAAAACGACACCTTTGAACACGTAAACAAAAGGGAGTTAGAACTTGGGGCTGCTACTATGGCCAGCCTGGTATATCTGTTCGACAAATACGGGATTTTGACCCCTGTCAGAATAAAAGGCTAGTAGCAATACATATCAGAGACCATCGCGGAACCCATAACAAGGGTAACCCTAAATTCCTTACCTTTGCGCTTCACTAAAATTAATGCAAATGCAAGACGGAATTTACGCTAAATTTAATACTACTAAGGGAGAAATACTCATTCAACTCACTTATGATAAAACGCCTGGAACAGTTGGTAATTTTGTTTCCCTTGCAGAGGGGAAAAAAGACAATTCTGCGAAGAACCTCGGGACTCCTTACTACGACGGGCTCACATTTCACCGGGTGATTCCCGATTTTATGATCCAGGGCGGATGTCCCCTGGGAACAGGTACTGGTGATCCCGGCTATAAATTTGATGATGAATTTCATCCGGAATTAAAACATGATGCCCCTGGTGTCTTATCTATGGCCAATGCCGGTCCGGGCACCAACGGCAGTCAATTTTTTATAACACATGTAGCAACCCCCTGGTTAGATCAGAAACATACGGTCTTTGGCCATGTCTCCAGCGGGCAGGAAGTAGTAGATACGATTTCGCAGGGAGATAAAATTGAGACCCTCGAAATAATTAGGGTAGGGGAAGCCGCTTCTAACTGGGATGCCTCACATGCCTTTAAGAACTTTGAAAAGGAAAAATTGGCAAGGCAGGAAAAAGAAAAGGAAGCAGCAGCGGCGCAGATAGAAAAAATAGCAGCAGATTTTGAGCAAACCCAGAGTGGCCTCCGATACAAAATCCTCACCAAAGGTGATGGGAAGGCTGCAGAAAAAGGTAAAACTGTTTCGGTTCATTACGAAGGATCCCTCCTAAACGGGCAGGTATTTGATTCCTCATACCAAAGGAACCAACCCATTGAATTTCAAATAGGAATAGGACAGGTAATCCCTGGTTGGGACGAAGGAATACAACTTTTAAAGGTAGGAGAGAAGGCAAGACTGGTAATACCTTCAAACCTGGCATATGGAGCTGCAGGAGCTGGGGGCGTAATTCCGCCAAATGCAACTTTGCTTTTTGATGTGGAGTTGATGGCCGTGAAATAAAGCCAAAAATAATATTGAAATTATTAACCCTTTGCCGTAAAACGGCATGGGGTTTTTATTTGGGCTGTCTTACGCTAAGAAATAATAATAAGATGTTAAATACGGTCAGGAAGATGACGATAGAATAAAAAATGCTCATAATACTATTAGTTAAAAGGAACTTACTGCATTTGCCCTGATGAATATATAACAATCATATTGGTCTTAACCCTACCATGATTTAAAGAAAAGATACCGAATTAAGCAGATGGTTGTGTTTTCAAATAAAAAACCCTGGATTAAATATCCAGGGTTATATCAAAAAAATAATTCGTGCCTTCCTAATCGACTACTTTTACATTTGTGGCATTCATTCCCTTTTTTCCTTGTTGTAGTTCAAATTCTACAACATCACCTTCGCGGATCTCATCAATTAAGCCTGAAATGTGTACAAAGTGATCTTCTTCTGAACCTTCTTCAGTGATAAATCCATAACCTTTGGAATCATTGAAAAATTTAACTGTTCCTCTACTCATAATACTATTTAAAAAATTAATAAAGCACAAAGGTAATCTTTAATTGTGGGAATAAAGTATTTATTATGAGATATTTATCCGTGGGGGACAAAAGATAGAATACAAACCTCCTCAGATTTACTATTAAATAAGGGGAAGTCATTCCCTCTGCTATACCGCAGAAGAGCAACATCTTCAGGCCGAAGGATCAGGCGTTAGCCTTAAATACGGTTTTATCTCTTCCACCCCTTTGGTAAACAATGTCCTAGCTTCCTCTGTTGGAATTGAAGGGCTTACAACTACTTTTTCGCCATGTTTCCAATTTGCTGGAGTGGCCACTTTATGATATGCCGTTAACTGTAAGGAGTCAATAACCCTCAAAAGTTCATGGAAATTGCGACCGGTTGATGCCGGGTAGGTTAGAATCAGCTTCACGGTTTTATCCGGGGCAACTATAAAAACAGACCTGACCGTTAGGGTGTCGTCCGCATTGGGATGGATCATATCGTATAGATCAGAGACCTTGCGGTCTTCATCGGCGATTATGGGAAAATTGACTTCGGTATTCTGGGTCTCATTAATGTCCTTGAGCCATTCGTTATGAGATTGGGCACCATCAACACTCAGGGCTAACATTTTAACGTTACGCTTGTCAAATTCTTCTTTAAATTTTGCAGCGGTACCCAGTTCTGTAGTACAAACAGGTGTGAAATCTGCTGGATGCGAAAATAGAATACCCCAGCTATCCCCAAGATATTCATAAAAATTGATCTTCCCTATGGAAGTTACTGCGGAAAAATCGGGAGCCTTGTCACCTAGTCTTATTGTCGCCATAATATATCTATTTTTATTAATCTATTTTGCCTACAAAATTACTAGATTAAACTTAAATTTAAGTGTGATCTTCCGTTAAATGGACATCAAAGTTTTGTTAATAAATTACCTGGTCGCATTTTTTGTGAAAGCATCTCTTTAGCTTAAAGTTCCTTTAAACTTCCTTACATTTATGATATGGAAAACCTTGCATTGGAAGAGCTGAAATATCCCATAGGTAAATTTGAACGCCCGAAAATCATTACGGAGTCACATATTTCGGAATGGACAGAGATCCTGGCCGGATTGCCAACCAGGCTAGAGGAATTGGTGACAGATCTTTTGGAAGAACAGCTCGAAACCCCATATAGGCCAGGTGGATGGACCGTTAGACAGCTTATACACCACATAGCTGATAGCCATCATCATAGTTATGTGCGGTTTAAATGGGCCCTTACGGAGAATGAGCCTGTGATCAAACCTTATTTCGAAAAAGAATGGGCCAGGCTTTTTGATAGCCGAACAGCGCCCATACAACTATCCCTCGATCACCTGAAAGCGGTTCATGCCAAGTTGGTATACCTGATAAAAGGATTAAATTCTTCAGATCTCAAACAATCTTTTGTGCATCCCGATGGAAATGTGCTAACCCAACTCGATGAGAATATTGGCAGGTATGCCTGGCATGGAAGTCATCATCTTGCCCACATAGAGCAACTGTTGATCCGCGAAGGCTGGCGATAAAATGCTTGTATTCATTATCCTGGGAAAAGGGATTTGCAAAGGATATACATGGGCCTTTCCGTATCTATTACATTGGGAAAACTCAATTTTTTTTCACCAATTATGGTAAATCCGTTTTTAAGGTAAAAATGCAATGCCGGACCCTTTTGCATTGTATCAAGACATAAAACTTCTTTCTTATTTTCCTGTGCGAGTTCCTCCAGACGAGCCAGGATCCATTTGCCCATGCCCTTTCCGGTATGCTCTGCCAAGAGATATATCTTCTCCAGGTACATGCATTGTGCTGCCGTATAGGATCCTAGCTCCTTGTGCATAATGACTTTTAAGATCCCTGTATTTTCCGAGCCATTTTTGCATATGAATAAGCTGCAGTTTTGATCTTCTATTTCGGACTTTACCACTTTTTCCGTAAAGCTACTCTCTAGGTAGTTCGTCGGATCCCTATTAACCCATAAGTGTAGATAATGTTGCCTGTAGGATGCAGTTCCCACCTTAATATAGTCGCTGATTAATTCCAGATTTAGGGGTACAATGCCCCATGTATTGATTTTCGTGGCAGTAACTTTTGAATTTTTGGGATCCCTTGGTATCACCTCAACTTTTCCATTTTATATTACATCCAATACTTGGTTTCTGTTCCTTGGAGATCTCTGTGCCATTCAGCAGTGAATCCAGGGCCTTTCTCATATCGTAACCAGTTACTGGCAATCCGTTACCCGGTCTCGAATCGTCCAATTGTCCCCTGTAAACCAAAGACAATTGAGCATCAAAGAGATAAAAATCTGGTGTGCATGCCGCATCATAGGCCCTTGCCACTTCCTGACTTTCATCAAAGAGATACGGAAAAATAACCTGCCTCCAATTTATGAAAAAATGTATA
>CBDUAW010000209.1:0-5031 GCA_965365215.1 uncultured Eudoraea sp.
TTGGCAACCCAATTTGGGGTGCAGCCAATCCCACGCCATTTGCCTTATACATAGTTTCCCACATATCTGCGATAAGCTCCTTCAATTTGGGATAATCCTTATTGATTTCCTTTCCTGTTTTCCTTAGTACGGGATCACCGTATGCAACAATAGGTAAAGTCATTTACTACACTTTTCTACTTAAATATGCCTGTAAGATCAGGGTGGCACTAATCTCATCTACCAGTGCTTTGTTTCTTCTCTTCTGTTTGCCCATTCCACCTTCGATCATACTCTGCATCGCAAGTTTCGAAGTAAAACGTTCATCTTGTCTTTCTATTCGCAATTGGGGAAACAGCTTTTTTAGTTTTGGGAGGAAATCCTCAATATACTTTTCAACTTCTGAAGGACTATTATCCATTCTTTTTGGGGCCCCAACAACTATCGCTTCCACCTTTTCCGTTTTCAAATATTCCTTTAAATAATTCAAAAGCCCATCGGTATTAACTGTAGTAAGACCAGATGCAATTATCTGCAATTCATCTGTTACCGCAATACCAGTGCGTTTTGTTCCATAATCTAAGGCGATAATTCTACCCAACTCAAATTTTTTTGCAAAAATAAAGTATAATCTGTTATAGCTGTAAGAATTGACCGTTTTATTAGTTGCCAAAACCTATATTTACCGAAAATTTCAGAGTATGAATGAGCTGAGAACAGTAATTGAGAACGCCTGGAGTAATAGAGACCTCCTAAAAGAGAAAGCAACACAAACGGCAATAAGAAAGGTCATAGATTTAATAGATAATGGTTCATTGCGTTGTGCAGAGCGCAAAGGTGCTGACTGGCAAATTAATGAATGGGTAAAAAAAGCCGTGGTGCTGTATTTTCCAATTCAGAAGATGAAGACTATGGAGGCGGGGATCTTTGAATACCACGATAAAATACCCCTGAAAAGAGGATACGAGGCCAAAGGGATCAGGGTTGTTCCCCATGCCATTGCCCGCCATGGTGCATTTATTGCCAAAGGAACCATTCTCATGCCCAGTTATGTCAATATTGGTGCCTATGTAGATGAAGGAACCATGGTAGATACTTGGGCCACTGTTGGCAGTTGTGCGCAAATCGGCAAGAATGTTCACCTCAGTGGTGGCGTGGGAATAGGAGGCGTGCTCGAACCCTTGCAGGCTGCCCCGGTAATAATTGAGGATAATGCCTTTATCGGCAGCAGATGCATAGTTGTTGAAGGGGTACGGGTAGAACAGGAAGCTGTCCTGGGTGCCAATGTAGTACTTACTGCCAGCACAAAAATTATTGATGTAACGGGCCCTTCTCCAATTGAGACCAAAGGTAGGGTTTCTGCCCGTTCAGTTGTTATACCAGGTAGTTACACCAAGCAATTCCCGGCAGGTGAATATCAGGTGCCCTGTGCCCTTATCATCGGGAAACGCAAAGAAAGTACCAACAAAAAAACCTCTCTAAACGATGCGTTAAGAGAATATGATGTTGCTGTTTAGTTAATGTGAAATAATAAGGCAACATAATTTTTTCTTTCTTTTTCAGTTATAATTTTAAGTAATTACACTTCGAGGACCTACTTATTTTTATTCTATGAGCAATAAAAGAGAAAAATTGTCGGCTTTGATCATTACCTATAATGAGATGGGCTATATTGAACGTTGCCTCGAATCTGTGTCCTTTGCCGATGAGATAATCGTAGTGGATAGCTACAGTACGGATGGAACCTATGAGTACCTTCTTGAACAACCTAATGTTAAAGTAATTCAACACCCCTTCAGTAATTTTACGGCCCAAAAGTCTTTTACACTCAACCAGGCCACAAACGACTGGGTACTATTTATAGATGCGGATGAAGTGGTTCCTTCTCCCCTTCGAAATGAAATCCTGAATACGCTGTCTAATGGAACCGAAATTGCAGCTTTCTGGTTCTATCGGACTTTTATGTTCCAGAATAAAATTCTTCGTTTCAGCGGATGGCAAACCGATAAAAATTACCGCCTTTTCAGAAAAAGTAAGGCCGAATTCTCAGACAGGCGATTGGTGCATGAAACCCTCGAAATAAATGGAAAATCAGGAAAATTTAAGGAGAAATTAGTTCATTATTCCTATAAGAATTTTGAGAATTACAAGGGGAAAATGCTTGCCTATGGCCGATTAAAGGCAAAAGAGGCATTCATGAAAAACAAAAGGTTCAGCTACTTCAAACTGATCATTAAACCCTTTTGGAAGTTTTTCAATAATTATATTATCAGACTTGGCCTGTTCGATGGCCTTAAAGGCATCAATATCTGTTATCTCGGAGCGCTGGAAGACCTTGAGCGATTCCGTGAATTACAAAGACTGGAACAAGCAGTCAAAATTAAATCCAAGCCTATACGCACCAGCCGTCAACCGGTAATTGACACTGCCGGAATTAGTTCCTGATCATTGTATTTCTTAATTTCCCCCAAATTGTCATTGATTTGAGGGTTCTAGAATTTGCGTATCCTTAAAGAAATGCTTTTTAAATAAGGATATAGATGGCCTATAATATTACCCTTGAAGGAAAGAACCTCGTTGAAGCCGAATCCCTTTTGGCTGAAGTAGGGAGCATTTTCCAAAAAAACAAACTTATCTATTGGCTGGAAGGCGGAACGCTTCTCGGTATTATTCGTGAAAACAGACTCTTACCCTGGGACAACGATCTTGATTTTTCAATGATGAGTGATCAGCTACCAAGCCTGGATAATCTGCTTCTTGATCTAAAGAAAAAGGGATTTAGAATACGGATCCGGAGATTTCTCACAACTTCCGAACACTTTAATCAAGGAGACATCCGTATGATTAAAATCCGGAGAAAATCCTTCTTTGGATTGATTAAGGGCAAGGTATGCCTTGATGTTTTTGTAAAATATCCCCATAACGGAAAAGCCTACTGGGAAATCGCGGATAAGCTTAAAAATGTTCCGCTCGAATTTTATACCTCCTTCAGAAGTATTGAATTTAAAGGTTCTACTTACTCCATACCGGAAAAAACAGAGGCATATCTGACCTATCGCTATGGAGACTGGAAACTTCCTAAAAAAGATTGGGATACCTCCCAGGACGACAAGGCACTGGCCTAGTCCTTTTGCTTAACTGAGAGTTTAAGCGCATCCTTTAAAATGGTACTGCTTACACTGGCCGTGTAAGGGAAATATTCCATTTCGCAACTTACTTTGGGGTATCTTCCTTTCCAATCATCTCCCACAGAAATTGCATCAATAGAATACTCATCTACTATTCTCTGCTTATTCTTGTCCGTTTGCGGGATAACCTGATCAACATAGGAAATTGCCTGTAAAACTCTTGCCCGCTCTTCATAAGGAATTACCGGCCGCTTCCCCTTTTCCTTTTCAATAAGTTCGTCTGTAGAAACGCCCACTATTAGATGGTTACAGAGCATTTTTGACCTCCGTAAAATATTCAGGTGACCGTAGTGAAAAATATCAAAACACCCGGAGGTATACATTCGATCGTATTTCACATTCTTCAAATCCCGGACACAGATAATCAATTCCTTGCCTTCCTTAATTTGAAAAGACAAAGCCCTGTCCTTGAATGTTTGGTAAAAGAACTCCACAATTTGGGGAATTTCCATCTTCTTCTCTGTCGATTCCGTACGAATTTTGATTTGGTCCTGGTCTTCAATCAAAATTTCCCAAAAGGGGAATTCCCTGTTAAAAGATTCAATCTGCCCTGTTAGTATCAATATCTTGGATTTAGAATGGGCAAAGTTACAAATTTCTTCAGGGATCGATTTATTTATGACAGGCTGATCCACTTTAAAACATGGCCTATTTTCTTAATTAGTTAAATCCAGTTAACTTTGGCACCTAAATACGGGACTAAAAAGTTAGTTGGCGATTTTGCTGAGACATCGCAATACTTTTCCCAAAATCAATAACCTTATGAAAATCGTTATTCTTGCTGCTGGTATAGGTTCACGCCTGGGAAATCCCTTCCCTAAACCCCTTACCCCTTTAGCAAGTGGTAAAAGTATAATGAAACTTCAGGTGGAAAGGTTAACCAGGTTTTTTAACATTGACGATATTTTTGTGGTAGTGGGGTTTAAAAAGGATTTGATTATGGAAAGGTTTCCGGAACTTACCTTTATCTACAATCCTTTTTTTGATAGAACCAATACCTCTAAAAGCCTTTTGATGGCATTAAAGAAAAACAAAGACAAATCGGTTTTATGGTTAAACGGAGATGTGGTCTTTGATGATAAAGTTCTGGAAGTACTGCTACCTTATATAAAAGATAACCAATCGTTCTCGGCAGTAAATACCAGTAAAGTTGGTGAGGAAGAAGTTAAATACACCTTAAAGGATGGTGCCATACACGAACTGTCCAAGAGTGTTGACAACGGCCTTGGAGAAGCCGTAGGCATTAATTTTATTGCCGCCGATGATATGCCCAATTTTATCAAACACCTGGAAGACTGCGATAATCAGGACTATTTTGAAAGGGGCTTGGAGTTAGCCATCCAAAAAGACAATTTGAAATTGGCGGCTGTAGATATATCCGAATATGACTGCATGGAGGTAGATTTCAAAGAGGATCTGGAAAATGCCAACAATATTTTTAAAAAATGAAGGTGATCCTTTTCTGCCAGAATGCCTACGCCTTCGGCATTTTGGAACCAATTAAAAATGTGCTGGAGAATGAAGGGCATTCTTACCTTTGGAGTATTTCTAAGAAATTGCTTGGTGTATTTCCTTATAAAACAGAGCCATTCACCACCAGTATGTTGGACCTCCAGCTTTATGAGGCCGATGTTATTTTTGTTCCGGGAAATGAGGTTCCCTATTACCTTAGGGGTTTAAAAGTCCAGGTATTCCATGGCCTGGCAGGAGAAAAAAAGGGGCATTTTAGAATTCGTCATTACTTTGACCTTTACCTGACCCAAGGGCCTTATTTTACCAACAGATTTCTTGAATTAAGAAAGAAACATCAGGATTTTGATGTTATAGAATGCGGCTGGCCCAAACTGGATATCTATGCCCTCAA
>CBDUAW010000210.1:0-5003 GCA_965365215.1 uncultured Eudoraea sp.
AACCAATTTCCCGCCGTGAAGAAGGCCCCCAGATCCAGGAACATTTCTGCGAATAACAGGGCCAGGACCCATGGCAGTATTGTTTCCAGGGCACTTTCAATCAGTAGCATCCTCAGGGTCCTGAACAAAAAGAACCCCATCCCTGCCATTAAGAAGAGGGCAAATAAACGCTGTTTTATGATAGATACATCCATTTATTGGTGATTCCAGAATGCTCATATACTAGATAGGCCTGCTTTTGGCCATCATGCCCAATAGGTAAACCAAAGGATCCAGCCTGCGAAGAATACCAGGGGACACAATACAGCATTGCCATAGAACAAGGTGGCATAGCGATTCTTCACGAATTGCAATACCCCGCCCAAAAGGAGGTTTATTCCTAGTAAAATTGCCATGGGGATGAACAGTCCCGAGATGTGGTCCGATTCCGGTTTTGTGTAATAGAACCAGAAAGCAACGGCCATTATTTCCAAAAAAAGGATTAAAAGCAAAGGCAAGAGCAGACTGCCTTGTCGGATATTTTTTTCAGCTACGCGCATCGTCCTATAAAGATAGATTAATATCCTCAATTAAAATGTGAACTTAACTATCTTAATACATGGTATTGGGGTTGGCCGAATGCTCCGGGATCTTTTGGATGGCATCCCAGTGTTCGCAAATCTTTCCGTTTTCATCAAATCGGAGGAAATCCATCGTAATATATTGCTCATTCCCGGGCCAGGTCTGGTGGGTGTGCAGGGCTACCAGATCTCCCTCCGCAATACATCGCACAAATTCAATGGACTTTTCCGGGTATTCCCTTTGCATGCGTTCAAAGTAGTCAATAAACCCCTCAAGGCCGTCGGCTACATCAGGGTTATGCTGGATATATTGATTGCCTACAAATTTCTGCAAGGCTAATTTGGGATTCCCCAGATAGGCCAGGCGGTAAAATTCGATAGCATTTTGCTTATTCTGTTCCAAGTCCATAAGAGTTATACTTTTTGGGTTATATAAATAGCCCAACTAAAGAAAGCAGGAAAGACCTGATCCTACTATAGCAAAGACTATCAAATCTAAGAAAAGGTTTCCTAAACCCCTCCATTAATTGAAGCTTAGGAAGGTAAGGGATGATCAAGGTATTTGATTAGGAATGGCTTATTGGCGTTTAAATTCCAGGAAGCCACCGGTATAGTAAGAAATGCTACTATCACAGCAGGTCCAGTGTCCCGCTCTTTCAATGATCAGTTTGGTCTTCGTTAATTCAATGATCTGGTATGCATCAAGGTAGTCATCGCCAACAAAAACCAGAGATTTTATATCAGTGGCAGGATCTTCTTCAAATTGCCATGAAAAATTGCCCAGAGAGTCACCCGTTCGAAAATCGGGAGGACAATTTACATTGTTGTCAGCACCGGTATACACCATAAGACTTGTCCCATCATCATTAAGCGTGATGATACTTTCTTTTCTACACCCATTCCATTGGGCAAAGAGGTTGGTGGATTCTTGTCCGTCACCATTGATATCAATCGGGACCTCATTATACCAGTTTACCAGTTTCCAGCTACCATATATACTACCTTCTATCTCAGAGGAACTATTTTTAGCGCATCCCAAAAAGAGGAAAATAGTGAAGATGGATAAATACTTATGGCTCATAACGATTTTTCCATAAGATACAAAGATATGAGAAAGGCTGCGTTATGCCGTTGACCCAACTGCCCAAAAGAATAGAACCAATAAGGCCACCAGGATAAGACCAGACCAATGCCAAACCGGACGTTTTATCTGCGACTTGTTAGCCTGAAAACTATCCTTTAAGTTTTGTGAAAACTCACTCTTGGCCAGCGTACGCTTGCAATGGGTACATTCCCCAAAGGTTTTTCTCCCCAGCGGGAAGAAGGGGATCCAGAAAACATGAAAATACCGTCCAAATTGAGAGATATTGGTGGTGCCTGCATTTTCGCAATAATCGCACAGCGTATTGCTAACTTGCATAGAGCCAATATGAGTGGCACGTAAACCAAAGATGATCATAATAAGGGTATTAAGGTTGATTTTTATACCCTTTATGAACGTATTATCCGGGATTTAATTGTGAAACAGCCCCATAGCACATCATAGAAACTATTTCTCTGTTTTCTCAGCAGCAAACTTTTTTAGCTGGTCTTCCTGAAGGGTGGGGTAGCTTACGCCCAACTGTTCCAGATAGGAATCGTATTTTTTTTCATCGTAGTAGAACGCTTTTAATTTGGGCGCGTAGAACTCCATGATCTCCTTATTCAGATAGGTAGCCGGTTTATCGGTCTCCGACACCATAGGCTTATACTGCTGCTTGGCGGTCTGCTCATTTTTAAAATACGCCCAGGATTGCTCCACCAGTTCCGGTTTCAGCAAGAAATCCAGGATGGTCATAGCTTCCACCTTAGCGCCGGCCACAACGCCTTTATGGGCAATTGGGGTAGCCATCGCTATGGCGTTAGACCAGTGGTGCCCTTGCAGGCCAGGGATGTTCGATGGGAAGCGCAGGGTTATGGTGGGCACTTTCCAGCTGATATCCCCTATATCGTCCGAACCTCCACTCACCGGTTCTTTTACCGGTAGGCCAATGGTATCTAGTTTTACCTTCAGGCCGGTGGTATCGCGCTGGGAATTTACCCTGAATTGAACGGCCTTCGCCAGCAGCTGGTCGGCTTCGCTCCATTCAGGCAATCCCACTGTTTTGATATTTTCGTACATCGTCTCGGCCATCACCTTGTTAAAATGCCGGGGCCAGGCGGTTCCCAGGATGCGTTTGCTCATCTTGGTGCGGGTCATCATGGCAGCTGCTTCCGCAATCTCATTTCCACGATTATAAGCGTCCATGATTTTGGGATAGGTTACCTCCCTGAAGTAATACCAGATGGAAGCCTTGGAAGGGACCACATTGGGCTGGTCGCCCCCGTAGTTAATAATGGAATGCGATCGCCCCAGGGGGTGTATATGTTCCCTAGCGTATTGCCAGCCAATATTCATCAATTCCACGGCATCGGCCGCGCTCCTGCCGCGCCAGGGAGAACCTGCCGAGTGGGCCGATTCGCCTTCAAAGGTGTATTCTACCGAGATAAGTCCGGTTCCTCTTGCCTGTCCGTACGACACATTCATATTGTTACTAACGTGGGTAAAGATGCACATATCTACCTCGTCAAAATAGCCGTCTCGGGTATAATAGGCCTTGGTCGCAACCAGTTCTTCTGCCACCCCGGGCCAGAGAATGAGGGTGCCCGAAAGTTTTTCCCGTTCCATGATGTCTTTAACGGCCAGAGCTGAAAGTACATTTAGCGGTACCCCGGCATTGTGGCCTTCACCATGGCCCGGGGCCCCGTCAACAATGGGATCGTGATATGCAACTCCCGGCTTCTGGGAGGCACGGGGAATGCAATCCACATCGCTTCCAATAGCGATCACCGGTTTCCCTGAGCCCCATTTTGCCAACCAGGCGGTGGGCACCCCGGAGATACCGTGTTCTATTTCAAAGCCATTTTTTTCCAGGATGTCTGTAATGTAGCGGGCCGTTGCCACTTCATGAAAGCCTAATTCGGCAAAACTGAAGACCTTGTCTACCATTATCTGAGCCATCTTAGCGTTATTATCTATTTTTTGCTGTACTTCCTGTTTTAGCGCTTCCAGTTTTTCCTCGGAAGTCTGTGATTGAAGAGAGGAGGCGAGTACTACGCCTAGGAATAGAAGGATGGTTTTTTGGAAATTGATTTTCATGATCGGCTTGGTTTTATATTATTTTGATTGCAAAGAGGGGTCGGAATTCCCAGTACCTTAAATTTAGAAAAATTCAGGGAAGTTTTGCCATTCCCTTTCAGTGTTCCGGATAAGTCAATAATAGCAGCGCTACCTGCAGGCCATCGTAGAGCACATGAGCATAGACCAGAGGCATCAACCTTCTTTTCCTGAAAAAGAAATAACCGCTTACCAGGCCTTTGATCCCAATAGTTACCATCCCGTAGGAACCTTGGCTCCAATGCACCAGTCCCATAAGGGCCGCACTGAAGAGAATCACAAAAAGGCTCCATAGTAACTGATCTGACCATTTCCAGAAGCTGCTGAGCAGGAAGACCCGGATGAGTTCTTCGTATAGCGCAATACCCAACCAGAGCACCGGGCCAAACCAAAGTAGCAGTAACCAGATATTTTCCCTGAGGCTCAGCATTAACCCAAGCATTTCCGGGTTAGAACGGAATTCAAGGACATTTCTCAGGGTGACCCTGAAGAGGAAGAACAGGATAAAGTACATTATAGTGAGACCTACGCCCCATAGCAGGTCCGAACCCCAGTTGCCCTGTCCGGAATTGACATCGGATAGCTTCTCCCTGAGGAAGAATTTTTTCAACGCTACTAATAGCAAAATGCTGAGCCCGCCGAAGAGCAGGGGGTAGGTGATGAGTTCCATAGCGGCAAAGCCGGTGGACTCCCGATTTCTGATCCAGATCATTAGTCCAAAGGGAAGGAAGACCACCAGGGTGAGGGCCAGAATGGATTTAAGCGTTTTCATTTGGGATTATTGATACGCTTCGGGGATCTCTGTAATTTCCTGAAGCATAATATCCTTGTAAAACACTTCGGCTCCTTCGGATTGTAAAATGATCCTGCCCTCTTTCAGGGGTTCCCCGGAAGCCATTTTCCTGGAATTGAACAAGCGCATTACCACCTTTCCGTTTACGATATGGATGCTGGAATCTCCCAGTACCACAAGTTCTACCTCATTCCATTGTCCGTGAGGCTTCTCGGCATCCATGGCTTTAAAGACCCTTCTTTTAGCCAGGCTGTCTTGTGTTGCCGTCTCCAGGATCTCGGCAAAATAATACGTCCTGAGATCGGCCCCTTCCTTATAGATAAAGAATTTCTCGTCCATAGGTACGGAGGGGATATCAACGAAGATGCCGTCGATGCCTTGCGTTCCTATTCCGTTGGCCACACCGTCGTAGAGCAACCTGTAAGTGCAAGTGGTCGCCGTACCGAGCTTGCCC
>CBDUAW010000211.1:0-4994 GCA_965365215.1 uncultured Eudoraea sp.
TGTTCCTGACCCCTTCATCTATAATATTTAGGACACGTTGCCTTTCCTCACCCCTGAGGGGCAGGCGTGGGGCACGGACCTTTTCACTCCCTATACCTGTGGCAACCTCGGCCAGTTTAATGTTTTGGACCAACTGGGGATTGATGTCTAGTTCCAGTAAGGGCAGGAACCATTGATAAATCTCCAGGGCATCTGCGGTTCTTCCTGCCTTGGCCAATTCATAAATTGCCACCGTTTCCGCAGGGAAGGCACAGACCAAGCCGGCCACCCATCCATCAGCCCCCATCAACAAGCTCTCCAGGCCCAGAGTATCGACACCGGTCAGAATTTTTAGTCGATCTCCAAACCGATTGCGCAAACGGGTAATGTTAGATATTTCCCTGGTGGAATCTTTTACCGCTTGAATTGTTGGGCAGTTCAATAGTTCTTCAAACATTTCCGGCCTAACCTCAATTCCGTAATCAACAGGGTTATTGTAAATCATGATTGGCAAATCCGTACTTGCCGCAATCGCTTTAAAATAAGCTATTGTTTCATAATCGGTGGCCTTGTAACGCATTGGAGGTAAGACCATAAGACCGGAAGCCCCCTGGGATTGTGCTTCCCGGGCCGCCTGGATAGCGCTTTTAGTAGTTTGTTCCGCAATATTCATAATCACAGGTACTTTGCCATTTACATGGGCAACGGTGGTCTCCACAAGAATGCGTTTTTCTTCCTTGGTCAGTGTGCTCGCCTCTCCGAGGGTTCCGCCCAGAATAATTCCACTTACTCCAGCTTGTAGCTGTGCATCAATATTGGTCAGGAACAGATCAAGATCTAAGCTCTCCCTATCCGTAAATTTTGTAGTTACTGCAGGCATCACGCCCTTCCATTCTATTGCCATCTTTAGGAATTTTAATTGGCTTAAAATTAGTTTAATTTGTTCAGTTCAAGGCCTTATTCAAGGCAAATCATTCAGGTTCAAGACCAAATTTATAAATACAGGTTGAGGTGTACACTTCTCCCGGATTCAGGAGCGTACTTGGGAAGTTGGGTTCATTTGGGGAATTTGGAAAATGCTGAGTTTCCAGGCAGAAAGCACCTCTTTTTAGATAGGCCTTTCCACTTTTACCTGTTGTTGTGCCATCCATAAAATTCCCACCGTAAAACTGCATCCCCGGTTCGTCTGTATAAACCTCCATCTTCCTTCCTGAAACAGGTTCCCAGACTTTGGCAGCCAGCAATACTCCTTCCGGTTCGTTAGGATGGTTCAGGATATAGTTATGATCATATCCTCTGCCAAATTGAAGTTGTTCGTAATCTTCTTCCAGATCCCTGCCTATTTTTTTTGCGGTAGTAAAATCCATTGGGGAACTGGCAACGCTTTCAAAAGTACCCTTGGGGATCAAATCTTCATTGACCGGGGTGAACTGCCCTGCGTTGATATACAAAATATGGTCATTAATATCTCCATTCCCCTCTCCTTTTAGGTTGAAATAGGAATGATGGGTAAGATTAACTACAGTGCTTTGATCTGTTCCAGCTTTGTACTGTATTTTCAAGGCATTTTCTGAAGAAAGGGTATATTTTACTTTAACATTTAGATTACCGGGATAGCCTTCCTCCATATGCGGAGAAGTCCTTGAAAATATTAAAGTGGAATCTCCAATTTGCTCCGTTTGCCAAACCTTACTCTCAAATCCTTTGGTGCCACCATGCAGGTGATTTTCCCCATTGTTTTTAACCAGGGTATAGGTTGTATCTCCTATTGTAAAGGTACCATGTGCTATGCGGTTGCCATAACGTCCTATAATGGCGCCAAAATATTTCTCCTTTGAGTTTATATAATGATCTAAGGTTGGAAAGCCCAGAACCACATCTGCCATCTCGCCATTTTTATCAGGGGTATAGAGCGCGATAAGGCGTTGTCCATAATTGGTAAACACTGCTTTGATTCCATTTGGGTTGACCAAAGTAAATGCCCTGACCGAATCGCCCTCAACTATGCCTTCAAAATCATTAAGATCAATATCATTGGGATAAATGAAGGATTTATCTTCCTTCAATTCAACCGCAGGTTTCTCACCCTTGCCATCCTTACAAGAGATGATTGCCAGCGTTAGCAAGAGGATTCCTAAACACTTTTTCCCATTCATAATTTTTAATAATTAATCATTAAAAGTAGTTAAAAGAAAACTTCCTATTTATAGCAATGTGTTGCAATTTCATGCCTGAGATACGCAATTTGTTCAAAGTGAGTTACAATCTATACAATATCTTCTTAACTTCGGAAAATGATTCGCATCCTTATCCTGTTTGTAATGGTATTTTATCTCGGTGGAAATGTGCTTCAGGCGCAAATCCAGGAAGATAAAATACTTCATTTCTCAGCAGGTGCTATTTCGGGGGCTGCAGGGGCTTTAGTAGCATCAGAACTCACGGATCAAAATCGGTTTTGGACAGTAACCGGATCGGTTGCCGCCAGTTTGCTGGTAGGTTTAGCTAAAGAGGCCATTGATCAAAAACGCAGTAGTGGATGGGATAATGGCGATCTCGCGGCCACCGTTTTAGGGGGGCTTACGGTAGGGGTAAGCATTGAACTTTTTTCAAAAAAAAATGGCCGGTCCTATAAAAAAAGAAAGAAGATCAAGGAGAATCCTTATATGGAAGATGGGCTGGCCTCTGCCGATGAATTGAAGATCAAAGCTCCGGTATTGGTTTTGGCCAAAAGCCCGGAAGAATAGTCAGATCATGAGCGATATCTTTTCAGTAATTAACATCGCAATCTCTGCAGTAGGAAAAGCCCTGACCAAGAGGGGAACCCGGATCGAAAAAAAGATAAGGGCTGTACAGTTAATGCAGAAAGCAGTCAACCATACCAAACTTTATCTCAACCAGGCCAATAAACAATATCAACCCAACCCGGAACTGTCCAATCTTTGGAATGAAGCCTTTGCCGCCATGATGCCCATTGACCGTTCTCTAGCAAAGAAATTGAATGATCAAAGCCGTTTCTGGATAGAACCTCAAGCCTGGCTCTTTGAAGAGGGAGCTATGGAACTACTTCCTTCACTAAAAGAACTACAAGACCGCTGTGATGCTATAATTGTAGAGCTACAAAGGAGGAAGGCTTAAAGATACTCGGATATTAGGTGATCCAGGTCAGGACTCTCCTCCAGTAATTTAATTACCCCTAAAGCAGCCTGTTCTCCGGAAATCATGGCTGCATTCAGGGAAGCATTTAGCAAAACATCTCCGGCGAGGAAGACAGTAGAGTTTATTTTGCTTTCCGAAGGGGTAAGGCTGTAGCTGAGATTTTTTAATTTTGGCAAGGCCCTCTTAATTCTAAAGCGTTTCACAAAATTACCGGCGTGAATTCCGCAATGAATTTCCAGTTCTTCCTTAACCTTGCTTACCAGTTCTTCTTCGTTTAGCTGGTGATCCTCTACAACAGTAACACTTAATAATGGGGTTGCTTTTTCAATGGGTAAATGGGGCACATAGGTAATATTATTGATTAAACTGTCTGGGTCTGAAATTAGCCCAATGAGAGGATCAGCAATTACACGGTTTTCAACTTCAAAATAAAGGTTGTCACAACTATTCCAGGATATATCCTGATTCCTGAGGTTGGGAATTAAAACGGACGCATCCGTAGCAACAATGGTGAGATGACTCTTTAAAACTTCCCCGTTGCTCAAGGTGATCTTAGCTTCTTCAACCTTTTCGACGGGGGTGTTGAAATGGAAGCTCGTGTGCTTTAGACTCGACTTAAGTTGTTCGGGGATGGCCTGAATGCCAGATTTTGGGATAGCTGCCAACCCTTCCGCGAACATCTTAAAGACAAAACAGAACATTCTGCTGGAGGTAATTAAGTCCGATTCCAGAAAGATCCCTCCAAAAAACGGAACGAAGAAGTTTGAAATTACTTTTTCTGAAAAGCCATAAGCCTTCAGGTAGGCCATAGTGGTTTGTTCCGGAGCTTCAAAGATCGCTTCCAGGGTGGTCTTCCTCAATTCCCTGTTCAACTTAAATATCAGGATTTTATCATTCCATTTGGCCGCATTGTTAAAAATGCTAGGAATAAGAAAAGAGCTGTCTCGCAAAGGATCCCCAATTTTTTGAGATTTTCCCTCCCGGAAGAGTAGAGCTCCCGGTTTAAAGGCCTGTAGATCCAGGGCTTGGTAATTAAGGTACTTTTCAGCCATAGGATAGGCAGTGAGCAAGACCTGAAATCCGTGATCAAGGTAATGCCCAGCTCTAAAATCGGTTTTAACCCTTCCACCTACGCGGTCAGTCGCCTCCAAAACTATTGGATGATACCCCCTTCTTTCAAGAACCTGGGCTGCCACAAGACCACTTACTCCCGCTCCAATGATGTGAATTTTGTAATCTGATTTTAGCATTTATTGTTTAATATTTAACTATATTAATTAAACAAAAGTAGTAGTTTTACCCTTGAAAACCATTTTAAAAGTCTATTATGTTCAATTTGTTTAAAAAGAAATCCGAAAAGGAGAAATTACAGGAAAAATATGGAAAGCTAATGGAAGAGGCTCACAAGCTTTCTACCACAAACAGGAAAATGAGCGATGATAAAGTAGCAGAAGCAGAAGCTGTCCTGAAACAAATGGATGCCCTGGAAAGTTAATATCCATTAAAAACCTTCTTTACTATTTTGGTTAAGCCCGAATTGAATGTTGTTTGGCTCAAGCGGAACCTCAGGTTGCACGATAATGAGGCTTTGTATATGGCCACCCGGAGTGATACGCCTTTTGTGTTGCTCTACCTTTTTGAACCCTTCCTTATGGAAGACCCACACTATAACCAGAGGCATTGGGATTTTATCAGGGAGTCACTCTTAGATTTGAATGAGGCCCTGACGCCTTTCTCAACAAAGGTGTTGTGTGTAACGTCTGAAGTAATTCCGTTTTTTAATGAACTACAAACGCATTACAAGCTAAAGCAGGTTTTTTCACATCAGGAAACGGGGATAAAAAATACCTATGAACGCG
>CBDUAW010000212.1:0-4980 GCA_965365215.1 uncultured Eudoraea sp.
GCACCACCGCCGCCAAAGCCACCTCCGCCGAAGCCTCCACCGAAGCCGCCTCCGCCAAAACTTCCTCCTCCGAAGCTCCCGCCTCTGGAGGATCCCCCAAAGCCCCCACGACCCATATTACTGAGTATAATGATATCCCAAAGGTCCAGACCGCGTTTTCGTCCGCCCCCTTTGCCGCCTCTGTTACCGCGGTTTCTTCCGGCGAGGATTATAATGATGACTATAAAAATGATAAAAGGCAGGATAGCTCCAATGGGAAAACCAGGTTGATCATCAAAAGTCCGTTCTTCTCTGAATTCCCCGGTCAGGACTTCAAAAATGGCATCGACACCAGCATTGAGCCCTCCGAAAAAGTCACCTTGTTTGAATTCCGGGATAATCCGTCTTTCAATAATTCTTTTAGACATGGCATCTGTAAGAGAACCCTCAACCCCATAACCTGTATTTATGGCAATCCTGCGATCTCCGTTTGCAAGCAATATCAGAATACCATTGTCCTTGTCTGCCTGCCCAATACCCCATTTCTGAGCCCATTGCGTCCCGAGGTAATTAATGTTTTCCCCTTCAGTAGAATTGATTATTGCCACCACTATTTGAGTGGAGGTGCTGTCTGAGTACCGGATCAGTTTTTCTTCGAGTGCCTGTTTTTCAGAAGGATCAAGCAGGTCTATATAATCGTAGACACTGGTTTGCAGACTTGGTTTCTCGGGTATCTGAAATTGCCCGAAGACCGGGTTCCAGCACAGTAAGAAAAGTAAGAAACTCCCCTTTAGAAACTTCATTGCTTAATTCATTCTCATCATCGGGATGCCATGGGAAATGATGTTTCAGCTCTTTGCCTGCCATCAGGATTCCCTCCACGATTCCCTGTTTAAAATCACCTTTTTTAAAATTTTTCTCGATAAGGTCTTTGGTTTGACTCCAAAAATTTTCAGGAACCACCTCGTTTATCCCCTGATCTCCATAGATGACAAATTTTCGATCCGATACGGCCACGTAGAGCAATACCCCATTGCCATCCCTGGTATTGTCCATTTTCAGAAGGTGAAATACTTCTTTAGCCCGCTCAAAATGATCACCCGGTGCCGAAGCTTCAATATGAACCCTTATCTCACCAGAGGTATCTCTTTCGGCTTCCAGAATAGCATCTACGATCTCCTGTTCTTCTGCCTGCGTTAAAAATTCTTCTACCTTGGAGTTGGGCATTTGCTAGTTGAATTCAAAGTTTACATCAGGAGCATTTTCAGAACCAGGCGCTGCGTCGTATCGGGCCATTTCCTCAAAACCGAACCAGCCTGCCAGAATTTTATTTGGGAATTTGGTGGTATGAATGTCGTAGATATTGACCTGTTCATTAAAACGATCCCTGGCCACATTAATCCTGTTCTCTGTTCCTTCGAGCTGGGATTGCAGTTCCAGGAAGTTCTGATTTGCCTTGATATCGGGATAGCGTTCCACGGTTACCAATAAGCGGGAAAGGGCAGAAGACAAGCCAGTTTGTGCTTCCTGGAAAGCGGCCATACTTTCTGCATTTAGGTTGTTGGCGTCTATGGTAGTTGAGGTTGCCTTAGCCCGAGCTTCGATAACTTCCGTAAGCGTTGCCCTTTCAAAATCGGCAGCCCCCTGTACTGTTTTGACAAGATTGCCAATTAGGTCATTTCTTCTCTGGTAAGTGCTTTCTACATTAGACCAGGCTGTTTTAGCATTGGCTTCGTATTCAACAGCGGTATTATTGAACCCTACGGCCCATTGGTAGACTACTACTGCCAGTACTACCAGGATAATTACGGGAATTAGCCATTTTTTCATGTGTTCTGTATTTTTTAGTTAGGTATTTATTTGTAGCGCGAAATCGCTCATTGTTACATTAAAGCTGATTTTTGATCTTGATCAGCTCGGCCTTGACACGCTCTAGTTTCCGGATGATCTCGTAATTGTCGAGCGTTTGCAGCCGTTGTTCCTTGAGATGGATCTTAGCACCTTCCAGGGTAAAACCGCGTTCCTTCACAAGGTGGTAAATCAACTGCAGGTTTTTAATGTCATCCGGGGTAAACTTCCGGTTGCCTTTTGCATTTTTCTTGGGTTGGATTACATCGAATTCTTTCTCCCAAAACCTGATAAGTGATGTATTCACATCAAAGGCCCTGGCTACTTCGCCAATACCGTAATATCGTTTTTCAGGTAATTCTATATACATTAATCCAAGGATTGATTTTCCTGGTTGGCAAATTTGAGCATATTCTCAAATTCTTCCGCCGTTAAACTGCCATAGTAGAAGTTGATGGGATTGATCTTGTTTCCATCCTTCCAAACCTCGTAGTGGAGGTGAGGAGCTTCTGATCTTCCGGTACTTCCCACAAATCCTATGAGATCTCCACGTTTTACTTTTTGCCCTTTTTTTACATTGTATTTACTCAGATGGGCATAAAGGGTAAGGTATCCATACCCGTGATCAATTCGTATGTGCTTTCCATATCCGGAGGCCCCGTTGTCTGCCCGCTTCACTACTCCATCGCCGGCAGCGTAAATTGGTGTACCTCTGGGGGCGGTAAAATCCATTCCCCAGTGCATTTTTCTAGCCTTTGTAAAGGGATCCGATCGCCAGCCATATCCGGAAGCCATTCGCGTTAACTCTTCATTGTTTACGGGCTGGATTGCCGGGATGGCCAAAAGAAGTTCTTCTTTTTCCTCTGCCATTTTGGTGATCTCGTCCAGGGAACGCGATTGTATTACCATTTGCTTCTGAATAATGTCAAGCCGCTTGGTTGTGGAAATGATCATGTCCGAATTATTAAATCCTTCCAGGGATTTATAGCGGTTTATCCCACCAAATCCGGCCCTTCTTTGTTCTTCAGGGATGGGGTTAGCTTCAAAATACAAACGGTAAATATTATTATCCCGGTCTTCAATATTGCCGAGTACATATTCCATCTGCTGCATCTTCTTGTTGAGAAGCTCAAACTGCAACTCGTAATTCTTTACTTCTCTCTGCAGGGATAGTTCGCTTGGCGTATTGAGAATATTGGTGTTAAGTAAAAAGATGAGTCCCAGTGTTCCAAACAGGAAGGAACCCAGAACAAATAGAATAATATTCCTATACCTTCTGGATTTTTTTGGTTCTATCTTTCGATAGGATAATGTATCCGGATCGTAATAATATTTTACCTTAGACATGAATGGATTTTATCCTATTTTTGTGCATTACACTTATGATAACAAACAAATATAAAAATTGTTTTTCATAAAGCCTTAAAATTAATCAATCCGGACTTATTTGTATGAATTCCAAGAATATCAGAGCTAGTTTTTTAGATTTTTTCGAGGGAAAAAAGCACAAAATCGTGGCCTCGGCCCCGATGGTGATTAAAGATGACCCCACCCTGATGTTCACCAATGCAGGAATGAACCAGTTTAAGGCCTACTTTTTGGGTAATTCCAAACCGGAATCTCCCCGTATTGCTGATACCCAAAAATGTCTCAGGGTAAGCGGAAAACACAACGACCTTGAAGAGGTTGGAAAAGATACCTACCACCATACCATGTTTGAGATGTTGGGGAACTGGAGTTTTGGGGATTACTTTAAAAAGGAAGCTATAGCCTGGGCCTGGGAATACCTTACCGAAGTACTTAAAATTGAAAAGGATAATCTCTATGTCACCGTATTTGAAGGAAGCCAGGATGCAGATCAGTTGGAGATGGATAAGGAGGCCTATGATTTCTGGAAGGAGATTATCCCCGAGGATCGTATCCTTATGGGCGACAAAAAGGATAATTTCTGGGAAATGGGGGATCAGGGTCCCTGTGGTCCCTGTTCTGAAATTCATGTAGACCTGCGCGATAAAGATGATAAGGCAAAGACAAATGGGGCTTCTTTGGTGAACAAAGATCATCCCCTGGTGGTTGAAATATGGAACCTGGTCTTTATCCAGTACAACCGTCGTGCCAACGGGCAATTAGCATCCTTACCTGAAAAACACGTGGATACCGGGATGGGTTTTGAAAGGCTTTGTATGGTTCTACAAGGCGTACAGTCTAACTATGACACCGATGTTTTTATCCCGCTAATCAGGGAAATAGAAAAAATAACGCTTGCCAGATACGGAAAACAAGAAGAAACAGATATTGCTATAAGGGTTATTGCAGACCATATACGTGCCGTTGCATTTTCCATAGCCGATGGTCAACTGCCCAGCAATACCGGAGCCGGATATGTTATCAGAAGGATTTTAAGAAGGGCCATCCGATACGGATTTACCTTCCTCAATACCCAAGAACCATTTATTTACAAATTAACCGAGGTGCTTACCGATGTAATGGGGGAAGCATTTCCGGAATTATCAGAGCAACGGCAGCTGATAGAAAATGTAATTCGGGAGGAGGAACACTCTTTCCTCAAAACCCTTGAGCAGGGTTTAGTTTTGTTAGACCAGGTCATAAAGGAAACAAAGGGGAAGTGCATAGATGGCCACAAAGCTTTTGAACTGTATGACACCTTTGGATTTCCTATTGATCTTACGGCTTTAATTCTGAGCGAAAAGGGATATACCCTGGATGAAGCCGGATTTAATGAGGCTATGGCCCAACAAAAATCGCGCTCCAAAACGGCTTCAGCTGTAACCAAAGGCGACTGGACAATCCTAAATACCGGGCAATCACAAGAATTTGTAGGTTATGACACTCTTGAGACCCAGGTGGAGTTATTAAAATATCGAAAAGTAAGCTCTAAAAAAGGCGGGGAACAATATCAAATGGTTTTTCACCCAACCCCTTTCTATCCTGAAGGCGGAGGACAAGTTGGTGACAAGGGGTACCTGGAAACCCCTAATGGAGATGTGGTGTACATTACCGATACCAAGAGAGAGAACAATGAGATTATTCATTTCTCAAAGGACTTACCACGGTTAGATGAGCCGCTGAAAGCTGTAGTAGATGCCAATCAGCGAATGCGAACTGCCCGGAATCATTCGGCTACACACCTTT
>CBDUAW010000213.1:0-4966 GCA_965365215.1 uncultured Eudoraea sp.
AGACCGTTGCTGACCGGACATCAAATTTTATTAACGACCGAATTAATGACATCTACGGGGATTTGTCCTCCGTTGAACAGTCTGCCGAAGAGTTTAAGTCGGGGAGGGGTATTACTGATGTGGCCTCTCAATCAAGTACCAATTTTACAATTGGGGCACAAAGTCAAACTGAACTTCAAAATGCCAATATTCAGCTCAATATTGCGGCTTCCATGAAGGACATCGTTGAAAACCAACAGGGCTATGAAGTACTACCTGTCAACGTTGGTTTGTCTGATCCATCCATAGCCAATACTACTTCTCGCTATAATGAACTGGTACTAGAACGCAATCGTTTGTTAAAAAGCTCGAACGAAAAGAATCCTATCATTGTGAATTTAGATCAGAACCTGGAAGGGCTAAAACGCAGTCTGCAATCTAGTTTAAACAGTATGACTAACAATCTTAATTTACAAGTAAACAATTTAAGCAGTCGACTATCACAAATTAATGCCCGAATATATGCTGCTCCTGGTAATGAAAGAGCTTTACGCGACATTACAAGACAACAGCAGACAACTGAAGCGCTGTATTTATATTTATTACAAAAAAGAGAAGAATCACAAATTACATTTGCTTCTGCAGCTCCAAAGTCTAAAATTATTGATCGTGCCTTTGGAGTTAGCGATAAGCCCGTATCTCCAAAAAAGCCCATTGTCTTATTGGCGTATATAATTCTCGGATTGGTGGTTCCGTTTTCGGTAATTTATCTGAATCAATTATTAGACAATAAAGTCCATAATAAGGTAAGTCTGGAAAAACATGTTGGCTCTATACCGGTCTTAGCTGAATTACCCAAGCTATCCAAAAAGGAAAATTCTTTAGTAAGAACTGGTGAAAGAACGGTTTTAGCAGAATCCTTGAGAATTTTAAGAACTAACCTGGATTATATCATAAAATCAAAGAATATGACTCCGGGAAGGGGGAATATCATTTTTGTGACCTCAAGCGTACCTGGAGAAGGAAAAACCCTGATATCAGCCAACCTTGCGATGATCTTTGCCAAAGCTAACAAAAAGGTTTTATTGATTGGAGCCGATGTACGTAATCCAAAGATTTATCAGTTCTATTCAGGAAAGAATGTAGACCGTATAGGAAAACGGAATCGGGATCAGATTAATATCGGTTTAACAGAATACTTGGTTGATCGCAATATTGAAATCTCTGATATTATCTCACCAATGCTAGCTCATGATCAAACGGTAGATGTTATCTATTCCGGAAAAGTGCCACCAAATCCTGCGGAATTACTTATGAGTAATCGTATGAAAGAATTACTAGAGGCTGTTCCTACTGATTATGATTATATCATTGTAGATACAGCTCCTTTAATGGTGGTCTCGGACACCCTGTTGATAAGTGAATATGCCGATCAGATTTTATATGTAACAAGGGCAGATGTTACCGAACTAAAAGTTTTGGAATTTCCGTTAAAGCTTCACAAGGAAGGTAAACTTAAAGAACTTTCGTTTATAGTTAATGGAGTAAAGGAATCTAATCTAGGCTATGGAGGGAAGTATGGTTATGGTTATGAGAAGACTATGAAAAAATGGTGGAAATTCTAAACGGTTAGTAAAACTGCATGATTGTATTTTCTATGATAGGCAGCAATTTTTGAATTTCTTTTTCAGATAGTTTTATTTTTTTCAATTCTTCTATATGGTTCAGATGGTGCACATCTGAGGCTACAAAATCTATCAAATTATTATCTATCAATTCAAAGGCAGTTTTGTTAACGCGGTCCCCATAGTATTCTCCTAGGGACAAAAGATTTAATTGCAGATAGGTACTCTCTTTATGAAGGTCGTTAAAGGTATTAATCTTCTTTGGGAGGTATTGATATCTTTCCGGATGTGCTAGAATGGGGAAATAACCTTTACTGGCCGTTTTGCGGATCGCCTCCTCGAGGTTAATAGACTTTTGTAGAAAGGACATCTCAACCAGCAAATACTTATTCCGTATTGGCATCACTGCAGATTCGTCCAACAGGTACTCAAAATTATCATCTATCATATGCTCAGCAGCGGCCTCAATAGCTATATCCTTGAGATCCTGAGCCAATAGCTCATTTTTTAAAACCCCCAGGGCATGGCTGATCGATTCAGAAGTATTCGGATAATAATTATGCATAATATGCGGGGTAGCCACAAAATTGGTTATCCCCAAATCAGTAAAGGCCTTGAGTAACTTTAGTGAGTCTTTTACGGATTTTGCCCCATCATCTATACCAGGAAGAATATGATTATGGATGTCAACAAAATTCTCCAGATAATCTACTAGAAACCTTTTCTTACCAAAAATTTGGAACATATACTACAACTCTGAGTGCAAAAATACTATATAAAGCACAACCAGCCATAGTTATTATATTTGCTACCTGAATTGGTTTGCTATATTTCCTGCTTTATAGCGGCCTGAGCAGCGGCTACCCTGGCAATAGGTACCCTGAATGGGGAACAACTCACATAGTTCATTTTATTTTGGTTACAGAAGGCAACAGATTGCGGTTCCCCTCCATGTTCTCCACATATCCCTACCTTCAGGTCACTTTTTTTACTCCGCCCTCTTGTGGTACCAATTTCAATCAATTCTCCTACTCCTTCCTGATCAATAATTTCAAAAGGATCTGAGGTGAGAATTCCTTTCTCCAAATATACGGACATGAATTTCCCCGCATCGTCCCTGGAATATCCATAGGTAAGTTGGGTAAGGTCATTGGTTCCAAAGGAGAAGAAATCTGCATGTTCAGCAATTTTATCGGCAATTAGTGCTGCCCTGGGGATTTCTATCATGGTTCCAATCAGGTATTCAATGCGATCTTTGCGTTTCGTAAAAATCTTTTTCGCTGTGGTCTGGATAATCTTCTTCTGCTCAAGAAATTCTTTTAACGTACCTACTAGAGGTACCATAATTTCTGGCCTAGCCTCAATACCTTTGGCTTTAAGGTTAAGAGCAGCTTCGATGATAGCGGTGGTTTGCATCTCAGTGATTTCCGGATAGGTATTCCCCAGCCTGCATCCCCTGTGTCCTAACATGGGGTTGAATTCCTGCAACTCTGCGACCTTCGCTTTAACAGCAGCAAGAGAGATATGCAAATCTTCAGCCAATTCCTTCTGGGTAGCTAATTGGTGGGGTACAAATTCGTGTAATGGCGGATCCAATAACCTAATGGTCACAGGTAACCCCTTCATGGCTTCAAAAATCTCCTCAAAGTCGCTCCTTTGCATGGGCAGCAATTCTTTCAAGGCTACTTTTCTTCCTTTTATAGTATCTGCCAGGATCATTTCGCGCATGGCCATAATCCGATCCACCTCAAAGAACATATGTTCAGTTCTTGTCAGGCCTATTCCGTTCGCTCCAAAGTTGCGTGCAACCCTGGCATCCTTTGGGGTATCAGCATTGGTCCTTACTTCCATAGTACGGAACTTATCGGATAATTCCATGATTTCGGCAAATTCCCCGCTTAACTCAGGTTCCTTGGTAGTAACTTTTCCCTCAATAATATTTCCTGTGGACCCATTAATAGATATCCAGTCCCCTTCATGGAACTCTTTATCTTCAACCCTTAAAACCCTGTTTTTGTAATCAATTTTTAGGGCTCCCGCACCAGACACGCAACATTTACCCATTCCCCTTGCAACTACGGCCGCATGAGAAGTCATTCCCCCCCGAGCAGTTAAAATACCTTTGGCAATATTCATTCCCTCAAGATCTTCAGGGGAGGTTTCAATTCGTGTTAGGATGGTATGCTTAAATTTATCTGCTTCGTCTGCAAAGAACACGATCTGTCCGGTGGCGGCTCCCGGAGAAGCCGGTAGCCCTTGTGAAATAATATCTTCTTGGTCTATAGAGTCGGTATCGAAGACAGGGTGTAACAATTCATCTAACTTATTGGGTTCAATCCTTAGCAGGGCCTCTTTGTCATCAATTTTCCCTTCCTTGTATAAGTCAATGGCGATTTTTACCATAGCAGCACCTGTTCGTTTTCCATTTCTGGTCTGAAGGATCCAGAGTTTACCCTGCTGAATGGTAAATTCCATATCCTGCATATCCTTGTAATGATCCTCAAGTCGCTGCTGATAGTCGTCCAGTTCATTAAAGATCTCAGGCATTAATTCTTCCAGAGAAGGGTATTTCATTTTTCTGTCCTCTTCTTCTATCTGGGCTAGTCTCGCCCAACGTTCGGACCCAAGTTTGGTGATTTGCTGAGGAGTTCGTACCCCGGCTACTACATCTTCCCCCTGTGCGTTAATCAGGTATTCTCCATTAAAAACATCCTCACCAGTAGCTGCATCTCTTGTAAAACACACTCCTGTACCTGATCCTTCCCCCATATTTCCATAGACCATGGCCTGCACGTTAACAGCAGTGCCCCAGTCGGCCGGATACCCATTCATTTGCCTGTAATACACGGCCCTGTTCCCATTCCAACTGTTGAAAACGGCCATTATGGCACCCCAGAGTTGCTCCCAGGGATCGGAAGGGAAGCTTGTCCCGGTTCGTTTCACCACCACATCCTTAAAATCATATACGAGATCCTGGAGATCCTGAACGGTAAAATCGGTGTCGAGCTCAATATGCCTTTTTTCCTTGAGGTGTTCTATAATTTCTTCAAAGGGATCAATATCCTCTTTGGTTTCCGGTTTCATCCCTAGAACAACCCCGGAGTACATTTGAATAAAACGACGGTAAGAATCCCATACAAACCGTTCATTATTGGTCTTTTTAGCCAATCCCAATACTGCTTCATCATTCAATCCCAGGTTTAGTACAGTATCCATCATTCCCGGCATGGAGACACGGGCACCAGATCTAACCGAGATGAGTAAGGGGTTTTCCTTATCCCCGAATTTCGCACCCATTATCTTTTCAATATTTTCAATTGCCTCTTCAACCTCTGGTTTAATCAATTCAATGACCGCATCCC
>CBDUAW010000214.1:0-4962 GCA_965365215.1 uncultured Eudoraea sp.
TGGCCTGGGTGGCCATAACCGAAAGTCCTATGGTCCACCATTTTGCCTTATTGCCTCCTAGTACATAATCTGAAACGTCTTTGCTGCCCCTGGTTTTCCAAACTCCGTAGCTTACAATAAATAACAGTGTTCCGCATAATATGATCCAATCAATTATATCCATCCTATATATATGCGATCATTAGCAGATAAAAGAAAAGGATATAGGCTATGTTGAGCACTAAGACCAAGCTGTATTCTTTTTTCCAACGGAAATTATGCTTCATTTTATCCCTTTATATCACTTTTATTTTCAATTTTTTCTTTCCCGATAGACAGCATATTGGCAAACAACTTATAAGCTCCCGGAACACCAGCTGGCAATTCACGAAAAAAGCTTAAACCGGTATAGATATAATTGCCCTTTCCATATTGGGTTACCAGGAGGCTGCCCTTTTTGGGTGACTCTCCGTTATCACTCATGGATAAAATCGGCGTGAACTTGTGGTCCCATTCATTAGGGAAGTAAAGGCCTCTTTCCTGCACCCATCCATCAAAGTCTTCTGGTGCAATTTTGTTGGGAAAATTTACCAGGGAGTGGTTCTTCGCTATGATGCTAACATCAGAATTCTCGTCTGTTACCCGATCCCTCGATAACTTAAGAGGATATGGTGCAAGATCATTGAACCGAGTATCACGCCTACCGGCTGTGTTGTACTGCAAAATGAGATTTCCGCCGTTTTCAACATATTTAAAAAGGATAGGCTGCTTAAATTGTAATTCTTCCACCACATTGTAGGCTCGGATTCCAACCACAATAGCATCATATCTGTCCAGACTGCCATTTTGTATTGTTGTAGGATCAATTTTGTGCACGGTATACCCAATTTGCTCGAGGCTTTCGGGAATTTGGTCGCCTGCACCCTCAATATAGCCAATATGCTGCCCTGCTTTTTGAAGGTTTAAACGCACTACCTTGGCCTCAGATGGAAGCAATACCGATTGTTTTGGGATATGCGGATAGGGTATGGTAAACATTTCATGGGTAAGGGTCTTGCCATTAATCTTCAGTATTGGAGAAATATAACTCTCATTCTCCCCTTCCGGGGGGGTTAATCTGAAAAAAACAGTTTCTGCTTCGCCCTTATTGTGAATACTAAATTTCAATACCGGATTTTCTACCTTCCAGCTATCATCAAAACATAACTCAATTTCCCCACTTACATTGTCCTGATGTGCGGTAATTGTTATTGGGATGTCTCTTGGTGCGCCATCAGCGAATATGACTACCTTGTCTTTAAAACCAGCCGTTACCTCGGGAAGGATTTCAAATGGATCATAGAGCTCTCCCTTGTCGGGTTTGGCATATCGATATATAACCGATCGCGTGATTGGTATTTCCGTATCATTTATACTCAATAAAAACCTTGCCTCCAGCGCAGCTGGTGTTTCCGGCTTTCCAATTAGTAAAGGATCTTCTACCTTATACATTCCCAAGCTGCCTTTTTTTTCGAGCCAGTAAGGACTTGTGTACGATGCAGATGCCGGAATATTCACCTTTGTGGTAAATTCTAGTTTTTGATTGTTTAGCAGAGGTGTAGCTTTTTTTTCCGTCTCATTATTTGAAAAGGCTACTGATTGGAGTATAATTGAGGCATTGCTCCGGTTCAATGCCTCTACCTCAACCTCAATTCCACTTCCTGGATTGGCAATGGAGGTCTTTGCCGATGCCTCCAGGTAAAGCCCGGCTACGGCGGCTATAAGTTCCTGTAATTCCCGGGTTTTGATTTTTTTCCAATGTGAGTTCTCTAGCTTTTGCAATAAACCGTAGGCACGTGTCAGATCGGGGAGATGTATGGAAGGGTCCACAAAATTAAATTCTGCTTCCATCGCATAAAGAATATCACCGATTGCTTCCCCGCCTGGAATTCTGGACCAGCTTGTATTTATTCCTTCAAAGAGATCATTTTTGTTCGCAGGAAGACTTCCTTTGAGCAGTTCTATATATTCCGGCTGACTACCACGTGTGGATAAACGCCCAAATCCCTGACTGAGGTGCTGGCTACTGGCCAATGAAGCAATTTCGTTGTTAGATCGTCCCAGCATAGGGTAGTAGGTTCCTATATCCATGCTCAACAGTCTTGATTTATCTGCTTTTTCAAAGTTTTCCTGGCTGCCGTAGAACCACCATGAGGTATTAAAAAATAGTCTTTTCGGTTCCCACAGATCTGTGTAATCTAAGTGCTCAGTATAAGCATCGGAATTGTTTACAAGATCGAAGGCCTCTACACTTAGAATTGCTGATGAGGTATGGTGACCATGTGTAGAACCGGGGGTTCTATGATCGAACCTGTTGATGATTACATCCGGCTTAAAATTACGTATTACCCAAACCACATCGCCCAGTACTTTCTCCTTATCCCAGAGTTGCAAGGTTTCTTTAGGATGCTTGGAATAACCAAAATCGTTCGCCCGTGTAAAAAATTGTTCGCCTCCATCTACCCTCCGGGCCGCCAGCAATTCCTGCGTTCTCAAAACACCTAACAACTCCCTTAATTCTGTTCCAATTAAATTTTGCCCTCCATCTCCACGGGTCACTGACAAATACCCCGTTCTTGCTTTGAGGTTATTGGAAAGATATGAAATGAGCCGGGTGTTTTCATCATCCGGATGGGCTGCAATATAAAGTGCTGAACCAAGAAAGTTCAATTTTTGCAGCATATGGTAGGTGTCTGATGAGGTGTACTTTTTAGGGGACTGAGCTGTGGACGGGGAAAATAGAAATAGAAATCCCAGACAAAAGACAAGAAAATGCCGCATATGGTACTTTGTTAGTTGGTACTCAAATATAGAAAGAATAAGGGTTTGGAATGATTTTTTACCACTTCTTTAACAGGAGTTCCGCACATTTAAAGAGACATATCTACTCCTTTACAAGAGAAACGGCCTTCTGCAGAATTAAGTTATTTGGATAGGTAATGAGCTCGTTGTTGTTCTTTCTAAGATGCAAATGATAAGCCCTAATGTCTTCTATGATATAATCTCCTTCATAGTCTAGTTCCTTATCCATAATCCTAATGCGATCCCCAATTTTAAACGGAAAGGAGAAGAATAAAATAATACCGGCAGTTACATTACTCAGGATGGACCACTGAGCAAATAATGCTACTCCAATGACCGCAAAAACAGAGGAAATAATCAGCCCCAGTTCCCGGATATTAACTCCCCATATCAGGATTAAGGATACTAAACCTATTGTTGTAAGTCCATAGGATACATACTTGATAATCAATCTTGTACGAACGGAATTTAAATCGCTTATTCGTCCAACTTTCCTAATAGCCTTGGTGAGGACAAATCGGGCAGTTGCCAATACTGCCAAGGTGCTAATTGTGCCAATTAGTTCGCTATTGTATGTTGAAAGAAATTCCTGCAAATTGATTAAAGTCCCAGTTGGTCCCTCAAATATAGATCATTATTGCCATTTTGTTGCCAATATGCCGTTTTCAGGGAGTTTATTTTTGTGGCTTTGGAGGTTAATACTTTCGCATCAGGGCCAAAACCGCTTTTAAAACTTTCTGTCCAGCCTTCAATTGAATAAGGGAATGAGGTGTTGAAATAAATAGTTAGGCTACGGTTTAATTCAGGGTATTGAAGTGTATAGACAGACTGTCCTTGCCCAGATTTTAATTCCGCTTCCGCATCATAATTTCTGATCTTACTATGTCCGGTCCGAAGATATTCAAAAGAGGGGATGGCTTTGAATTTTCCAACGGGAAGGGATTTTGGATCAATCCTTAATTGATTCCAGAGTTCGTCTTCCAAAATGCTTTTCTCTAGCGCTACTGCTTGGTCTGCTTCTCCTTCAAAATAGGAATGGTATTTAATTTCAAACTGATCCCGGTTGTTCAACTGCATATAAACCTGCCCACACCATTCCTGAACGGAATTGGCAACCTTTATGGCATGCTGGTTATTCGCGACGGGATAAAAACTGCTGGTCATAATGGAGTAGGGGTATATTCCGGTTAGGTACTTTTTGGTAGTGTTCAATTTCAATACCGGAATGTTCCCTTCCTGATTGCGGTTAGCCTTTACCTGTGCATCCGGAAGAAAGGGTTCTGAAACAAATACCTGCACTGCCTTTCCCTTTCGTATTTCACCGTACCTTGCTTGTTCGAGCTCAAAACTTGTGATCTCGGCATCTCCTGCATACCAATAGCTCTTGAATTCTGAAGATAAGGGAGTTGGCTTCTTTTTTACTGGTGCTTCTACAAAGTTGGAGGGAACCCGATTTGAAGGAGCTGCTGCATTTAATTTTTCCTCACAGGATATGTTGAGGCCCAACAGCAATAAGGTTATTAAAAACAATCCTAAGTGCTTCACAATCTTTTTCATAACAAAAGGTTTCCGGCAAAATTAATGCAAAGCTTTTATGAGACCATGGCCATTAACGTTTTGTAAAGCTTTTGCGTGGGAAGCCCTACCACATTGGTATAAGAACCATGAATTTCTGATATACCAATAAGCCCTATCCATTCCTGGATTCCATAGGCACCCGCTTTATCAAAGGGCTGATATTGGTCTACATAGAATTCTATTTCTTTTTCAGACAAGGCGTCAAATTGTACAGTAGTCTCTCCTATCACAATTTTCTGCCGGTCTGCAGTAGTAATGCACACGGCGGTGATTACCTGATGAGCGCTGCCAGAAAGTGTTCTTAGCATAGCCTGTGCCTCATTTTTATTAGCAGGTTTTTCGAGGGAGGTATTGTTGTGCCAAACCACTGTATCTGCTGTAATGAGAAGGTCTTTTGCTGATATTTGAGCTCTCAAAGCACTGGCTTTTTGTTTTGCAATGAATGCGGGAATAGCCTCGGCCTTAAGGTGTACTGGGTATTTTTCATCTACAGGTTTAACTTTCAGTATATAGGGAATTCCCATGGCTGCCAGCAGCTCCTGCCTTCTTGGGGAACCGGAACCT
>CBDUAW010000215.1:0-4954 GCA_965365215.1 uncultured Eudoraea sp.
GGCCCCTATCGCAAAATGTGGGAAAAGCACTTTATATCTCTGATCTTAATACAAGTTTTGTAAGATCTACGGGGGTTTATAATGAAATGGCTATGATGCAAAAGTCGCAGGCTGCAGAACCCCTTGATGTAGGGTTTCGAAAAATCAGGGTGGAAAGTTCTGTAAATGTGAAATTTGCCATTGAGTAATCTAATAACTAGTAGTATGAAAAAAGTAGGTGTAATTGGCTCTGGAATAGTTGGGCAAACCCTCGCAAGCGGGTTTGTAAAACACGGTTATGAAGTAATGATCGGCAGCAGGGATCCCGTAAAACTCGCGGAATGGCTCCAAGCAAACCCTGATAATACTCATCTTGGGAATTTATCAGAGACGGCAGAATTTGCCGATATATTAGTGTTGGCGGTCAAAGGTACCGCAGTAGAATCGGCCCTTGCCTTGGCGGGCTCTCAAAATCTTGGGGGAAAAGTTATTATTGACGCAACCAATCCCATAGCGGACCTCCCACCGGTTAATGGGGTACTACAGTTTTTCACTGATCAAAACAGCTCCTTGATGCAAAAGTTGCAAGAGTTATATCCCGAGGGCCGTTTTGTAAAAGCCTTCAATAGTGTAAGCCATCTGAAAATGGTAAACCCGGAGTTTGAAGCAGTACCAACTATGTTTATTTGCGGAAACGACGAGGATGCCAAAAAAGAAGTATCGCGGATCCTGGATCAATTTGGCTGGGAAACGGAAGACTTTGGAACTGCAGAATCTGCAGGGGCCATCGAAGGCCTGTGTAAACTCTATTGCATCATTGGGTTTACTGAAAATCGCTGGACCCAGGCCTTTAAACTCCTTAATTGAGCCTCATAATTTGTCTACTACCAGCTTGTAAGTAGGATCCTCCAGTACATTCACATCAATTATAGCATCGGCGTTAGAAAGAAGTTGTCTGCAATCCTCGCTTAAATGTCGCAGGTGTACTTTTTTACCCACTTTGTGATATCGTTCGGTAATCTTATTCAAGGCCTCAATGGCCGACATATCTACTACCCTACTTTCCTTGAAATCGATGATTACTTCCCCGGGGTCATTCAAAACATCGAACTTGTCATTAAATAAGCTTACAGAACCAAAGAATAAGGGCCCGTAGATCTCATAATGCTTTATCCCCTGCTCATCTGTGTACTTTCTGGCCCTGATGCGTTTAGCATTATCCCATGCGAAAACCAAAGCTGAAATGATAACTCCTACCAACACCGCCAACGCCAGGTTATGAAGGAAAACGGTAACTAGGGTCACCAAAACCATAACCAGCACATCGGATTTCGGCATTCGCCTGAACGTACGCAGACTGGCCCATTCAAAGGTGCCAAGGGCCACCATAATCATTAGCCCCGTTAAGGCCGCCATAGGAACTCTTTCAATTAGGCTGGCCCCAAACATGATAAATACCAGAAGCATTACTGCAGCAACAATACCCGATAAACGGGCGCGTGCACCATTAGAGGTATTGATCAAACTCTGTCCTATCATGGCGCAGCCCCCCATGCCTGAGAAAAAACCGGATAACATGTTAGCCAAGCCCTGGGCTACTGCCTCCTTGTTCCCTCTTCCACGAGTTTCTGTAATCTCATCTACAATATTGAGGGTTAGCAGACTTTCTATCAATCCCACCCCGGCCACGATTGCTGCATATGGGAAAATAATTTGAAGCGTTTCCAGGTTAAATGGAATTTCAGGAATATGAAAAGGAGGAAAACCGCCCTCAATGGAAGCTATATCACCAATGGTACGGGTATCAATATCAAACATCAGGACAATCCCAAAAACCATCAAAATAGCAGCAAGTGAGGCCGGTACTGCCCTGCTGAGTTTGGGTAAGCCCCAAATCACCAACATTGTCAAAAGGACCAATCCCAGGAAAATCATAAGGGTATCCCCTGTTAACCAGTTACCATCTTGCCCCTTAAACTGTGTAAGCTGTGACATAAATATGATGATAGCCAATCCATTGACAAAACCAAAAATGACAGGATGAGGCACCAATCGCATCAACTTTCCCAAACGGAGAAAACCTGCTGTGAGCTGCAGAATTCCGGCAAGTACCACAGTGGCAAAAACATATTCCACTCCATAATCTATGGCTAATGAAACGATAACTACCGCTACTGCCCCGGTTGCACCCGAGATCATCCCGGGCCTGCCTCCTAGGATAGACGTAACAAGCCCCATTACAAAAGCGGCATATAAGCCGGTAAGGGGAGACAGGCCGGCAATAAGGGCAAAAGCAATGGCCTCCGGTACCAAAGCCAGGGCCACTGTTAGGCCAGACAAGACCTCAGTTTTATAATTTACCTCTTGTGAAAAGTCGAACAGGTTTAAATACTTTTTCAATTCCCTCCGTTTTAAGGGCGCAAAAGTAGCCTTATTTACCTATATAGCAACAAGAATTAAAATGTTTGTGGTATGGCTCAATCCCAGCGCTTCAATCCCAGAAGTTTTTCACCTAATTCTGAAAGTTGTGCAGTTTTGTATTTGAGTTTTTCCCAATTTCTCGGATCCCCCGGGAAGGCATATCCTTCCGGTGCCACGCGATTCTTCCAGGAATGAATCCGCCATTTTCTAAGTTCTTCGTTTTCCTCCTCTGCGGGCATCATTGAGATATACTGGGCTATCCGCACTTTATCCCTGGATTTATTGGGTCTGATACCATGAGGTTCCGTGCTATTGAAAATCAGTAAATCTCCAACCTCTAATTTCACTTTGACGATCTTATCTTCCAACCCGCTAATGTCTGGTTGGAAACGATCCCGGTCTTCAGGCTGTCCCAATTTCCAACTGTCATAATTCCTGTAAAGCCATGGAATACACTGAAAGCCCCCCATATTTTCATCCGTCTGGTCTGACAAGGCCAGTACCCCCTGCACATTCTGGGGTCGGGTTTCGGGATCATAATCCCAGTGAATAAACCCCTTTTGTTCAAATCCCGGTCGGATAGGGAAATTCAGGTTTGCCCTATCTATGGTAACCCATAGCTTTTCGGTGCCCCACACATCAACAAAGGCATCATAAACTTTGGGCATTTGACGATTATTCCATAGCATTTGATGGTTGTACACTTCCACCATCCCCGTCCCGGCGAGCTCTTTCATTTTCATTTCTGCCCTGGGTGCAGTGTACCAGGTATCGGGCTTTTCAGGATCCTTCTCTTCAAAAGACCATAAAAATGAAGCCGTTGCAAGTGCCTGTTCTTTCGGGACGGCGTTCTTGATTACAACATAACCGTTCTGCTTCCAAAAATCCCAATCAGCTTCACTTAAAACCCGTAATGGAAGCCCGGAAACATCCTCTCTCAGTTTCCAATTGCTGCTTGTTGCGGTGGAAGGATTCCCAGGGATATCTTTATGTCCCTTGTTGGCCATTTCCAAATTGTATTTTGAATCCATCTGCTTTAGTTTAACCCTAATAATTTACGGAATTTTTGGGATATAAGTACAATCCATATCTCTTGTGCTTACTGCTTTAAGCCTATGCTATCTTTTAGTAAAAATCGTTACCTTAAGTTCAAATAATAGAACATGGCCGAACTATCACCCAAAGCCTCTAAGCCCTCTAAAATTAAATATTTTGGTACGTTCCAGGGTGTCTTTACGCCAACGGTGCTGACCATTCTGGGGGTCATAATGTATATAAGGCATCCGTGGGTTGTTGGTAACGCAGGGATTTTAGGGGCTATGATCATAGTGGGGATCTCTGTTGGAATTACCTTGTTTACAAGTCTCTCCATGGCGTCTATGACCACCAACATCCGTATTGAATCTGGTGGTGCCTTTTCAATTATTTCCCAATCGCTTGGTTTAGAAATTGGTGGAAGTATCGGGATTCCCCTTTATCTGGCACAGGCTTGTGTTGTAGCCATGTATATCTTCGGTTTTAGGGAGGGCTGGCTCTGGATTTTTCCCGATCACAACCCTTTTCTAATTGATATTTTAACCTTTGGAATGATCGCATTTATTGCCGGTATCAGCGCGGATATTGCTTTTAAGATCCAATACTTCATCATGGCCATTATCATTGGCTCCGTAATTTCCATTGTAGCTGGTGCCCTAGAAAATCCTTTACCCTTAGAAGGACTTAATTGGTTTGGTGAATTTGAAGGGGTCCCTAATATAGACGAAACTGACGGTTCCATAAGCGGTTATTCAGAAACCAATTTCTGGATGGTGTTCGCAGTATTTTTTCCGGCAGTAACAGGTATCATGGCCGGTGTAAATATGTCTGGTGAATTGAGCAATCCCAGAAAGAGTATTCCAAGGGGGACTTTAATGGCCGTTATCCTAACGGCAATTATATATATGGGACTAATATTCATTGCATCAATAATTGCCCCCAAAGAAGAATTAATTTCCAATTATAATGTTTTCATTGAAAAGGCCTACTGGAAACCAATAGTTTTAGGGGGATTACTCGGCGCTACCTTTTCCTCGGCTCTTAGTTCCATGGTAGGTGCCCCAAGAATTTTACTTGCCCTGGGGCAAAAAAATATCCTCCCCAAAAGTCGATTTTTTGCTAAGGTTGACAATTCCGGTCAACCTCGTAACGCCATATATTTTTCAATTGTGGTTGTTATTATTTCCCTGATGTTTCGCAACCTTAATGCAATTGCCCCTTTAATAACCATGTTTTTCCTGATTACCTATGCAATGATCAATGTGGTTGTATTAATTGAACAGAGTTTGGCACTACCCAGTTTCAGACCCATGTTTAAGGTCCCCATTGTTATTCCATTGATCGGAACAATTGGCTGCTTTATGGTCATGTTTATCATCAACCCCATAATTTCCCTGATGGCCATTGCAATTGTGATCGCCTTTTATGCTGTTTTACTTCGCAAGGTGCTCATTAGCACAAAGGGAGATGTACGAAGTGGAATGTTTACAGCAATAGCTGACTGGGCTACAAAAATTTC
>CBDUAW010000216.1:0-4940 GCA_965365215.1 uncultured Eudoraea sp.
AGTTGATATTCAATTGGCCTCCGGTAGCTTCCTGCGTAAAGGCTTCAATGACACTGCCCGCTGCTACGGTGATCACCGGGGGGATATCCTTGCTAAACTTATTGTGCGTTTTATCTTCCTTGGTAAGCGTAAAATCCGGTTCAGGGATGTCATTTATTTCTACTGAAATATTCTCTGAAGTCGCTTGCTTTTCAGGCTCTCGTTCCTGGCAGCCATATGTAACTATTAGTATTGATAACAGGAGTATTCTTTTCATTTCTTATGGAATTAGTTAGTTTCAGTTTACAACTGATGGCTAACTAAGATAAGAAAATAGTACGCGCCTGGAAAAGGGGAGTGTGACATCCGTTTAAGGTAGTACCAACTGAATAGAATTCAATATCAATTAGCTCATTCCTTTTCCATTTTCATACCTCCTGAGAATTGATGTTGTAGCTATGGTTCCCAGGAGATAGTGTTGTATTGATAGATATAGGTATCAGACGAATTGCTATACATATCTTCCGTTCATACCAGGAGTTATTATTATTTTCTTTTGGTAAAAGGAATTATCATGGGGACTTCTTTTTGATAGGCTTCATATTTTTCCCCAATACTTTTACGAAGGTCTTTTTCTTCTAAATATTTTACTGCTATCAGAATATATATCGTTGTAACTGCGGCAAATAACAAATGGCCAAGACTCATTGTAGGGGTTGCCCAGAAGGCGATTAGAAAGCCTAACATAATAGGGTGCCTAACAATTTTATACAAATAGTTGGTTTGAAATTTTGGGTTAGGCGTTCTTTTGTTCCTTAGATTATCATAGATCTGAGCGAGACCAAAAAGTTCAAAATGATTAATCATAAATGTTGACAGGAGAACAATAAGCCATCCCAGAAAATAAATTCCCAATATAAGCATAGATAAAATTTCGTTCTCAACCTTCCATACGACAGTCGGAATGGGTTGCCATTGCCAGTATATTAAAAGTAGCGCCAAACTTGATAAAAGTATATAGGTACTTCGTTCCATAGCCTGGTTAAAAATGGAAGTAAACCACTTTTTAAATTTAGGCCTTGCCATAATACTATGCTGGAGCGCAAACACACTCAATAAAAGGGTATTGATTAAGATGGCCTTGATTAAGGAAAGTTCAACTCCGGAGTCTATAGTTTTCGTCACATAAATATTCCCTACAAAACCAATCGCGTATAAAAAGGCGAGCAGAAAAATTATATATGATAGTATGCCGTAAATAGAAATGATTATTTTTTTCATAATGGATGTCTTTAGTTATTAATAGTTGCACTTATAGTAATTGGAGTCCCTTTTTTTAAGGTCTGATAGATGATACACGATTTTTTTGCTCCCTGAATAAGGGTATGCAACACTTTCTTGTTCAATCCCTCAGCAGCAACCAAAAGATTTACATGCATAGATTGGAATTCAACCGGGGTTGCGAGGTCTATTCTAAGGGTACCCCGTACATCGACTTTCGCGGAGACGCTGACCCTTGTTTTCGTTAAGACTATATTATACCTATTGGCGATCATTCGGAGTGTACTTTCAAGACAGGAAGCCAGGGTGGCACACAGCATATCGCCGGGATTGGGATAGTCGTGATCACCGCCTACGGCCCTATGGACCCCCACTCTAAAAGGGACATGTAGCTCCTTATTTATGACTACTGTAGTGCGGAAGGGATCATGGAAATGCGTTCCAACTACTTCGGCCCTATCAATAATAATGGCCTTTGACGGGTCTTCGCTGTAGATCATTTCAAGTTTCTTATGACGCAGGAGAACGGGGGACTGGTTTTTAAGCAACTTAAGCTTGCGAAATAAGGTTTTAGTCGTAAATAGGGTGTTAGACATATGCGTTGTTTTTTAATTACAATGCAAATGTCCGCCAAGTTTTCCTTTAGGGATGTACTCTGAAGTTCAATTAATGTGCTGAAAAGCCCAGCAGAGGTAGGAATTGGTTAACTCAGTTTATGGCCCTGAACTGATTCGGGGTCTGTTTAAAATACGATTTGAAGGATTTTATATAATGGGAAGTGTTTTTAAACCCGCTTTCATAACAAATCTCATTAATGTTCATTTTACTACTGAGCAATAACATCTTACTATACTCCAGTCTTTTGGCCATAAGCCATTTTGAAGGGGTGGTCCCAAAGTGTTCCTTGAAATCACGTTTAAAACTGGAAAGACTACGGCCCGATAATTTGGCAAAAGCACTAATGGGGAGGTCGTATTGAAAATTGGAGTTCATTACCTGTTCAATGTTCCACTTCGCAGTATTCGTGATCTCCAACAGCACTTTTTTAAAGCCTTGATTTCTTTTGTTGAGGCTGATATTGAAAATCAATTCCCTAAACTTTAGCTCTATTAGTTTTTGGGGAATAGCTTGGTCCATTGTCAGGTATTGAAATATGCTTTTTACCAGGGTCTTAAAGGAGGTATCCGTATCAATTTTCACCGCACTTTTAGACGAGGATTTAACCGACTCCTCCTGGTAAAGCAACTCATTATCCTTTATAAAGTGCCTTATAAAACTATCACTCATAAAGAACAACATCACGCAGTAATCCTCCTCAAGGTGCTGTTTGGTGGTATAGACACCCTTCTTTAAAAAGAGGGCATCCCCGCTTTTTAGCTTATAGGTCCCTTCTGGGGTAAACCAGTCCTTTTTACCACTAATCACAAAAGTGATCAGATGAGACTCGGTCCACAGTTGAAATTCTTCAACATTTAACGGGCATTTGTATTCAACCAGCACGAAGTCACTTCCGATATACTTGTTATATTTCGGATGCTTCTTAAAATATTCATAGATATCTACAATCATGATTTCAACTTAAAATACCATTCTTCGGTTGCTATCTCAGATAGCTGCGGCAGGCCGGCAGATCGCTTTGGTGCATAGCTAAAAACACTCCGGGTTTTCAAAACTAAGATAGGGAAATAACAGTAGCCAGGGTTGGGGGGGGAAGCTAAGGGAGCCGACAGGGACCGCTGAATATTTGAAAGCGAAGTTAACTCCTAGAAAACGCCCGAACCTTATTTTTTCTCTCCCCTTTGTGAGAGGCCCGTAGCGATCTTGGGGGCTAACAGCAAAGCCAGGACAGCAGCGATGGCCGCGTTCAGGGGAGGGTTGATAGAAAAAAGGAAGGGGAACCCGAAATAGAACAGGAGGAATAAGGCGATAAAAACAAGGGCTCTGAGCAGGGGATATTTCATGAGGTCAAGGTAGCTCTAATATAGATTCAGTACAAGTTGTACCGCCTTTTGCATATAGAAGACACTTTAAATGCAAAGAGTCAAGCGTATGGATAGCGGGGTTTAACTCCCTGCAAAAGGGGTACCGAAAATCCCAACGGCAAGTTCCGCCCAAACCAGAATAAGAAGCAAGAACAAGGCTATCCCAAGGAGAATACGGTACCGAGGTGTTTTTACTTTTCTTAAAATAAACTCCAGGAGCAAACCTGTTCCCAGGAGTAAAACCCCGGCGACGAGAAAATCAAAAATCTTCCAGTTCACTTCCTTGGTGAAGAACATTGCAATAAAGGGAATTAATAAAAGTGTTGCGGCCACCGTCAAAATTGTGACCAGCCTTTTGTTTTGCTTTGTGAGTACCATGGTATTGTAATTTGTTAATTGATAAACGTTTCCAACGAGGGTAGGGCGAAAAAGCAGCAAGACCTCCTTTATAAAAAGCCATTTTGCTTTGTCGTACCCATATTCTTCCGTATAATACGAAAACCGCTCCCTTAGGTCCCCTTCAATTTCTTCCCGGAATTCAGGGCGACAAAACCAATGGAATAAGGCCATTGCCATTCGGGGCGGTTTGTGTTCTGATTGCTTCATTTATGCGAATTTGAAGGCCAACTTGGGGATGGCATCCCATAGCGAATTCCGCTGGGCTTTTGTTTCACTAAGGAGTTGTTTCCCTTTTGTGGTAATGTCATAAAGGCGCTTCTTTTTCCCACCCCTGACACTTGTGGCAATGCCGAATTCAGATTCCAGTAAACCCTTGGTCTCAAGTCGTTTCAATACTGTCTGGATAGCCCCTAAACTTACTTTTCGATTGAGCCGGGATTCGATCTCTGTGATGATACTAACACTATACGCCCTTCCCTGGAGAATGGCTACAATGAGCAATACAATTTCCTCAAATTCCCCTAAATGATGTTGCCTCATACTATTATATTTACCATAAATGTAGTTATTATATTTTAATAAACCTAATTTGTAGTTAATATAGTTTTTGGGATAAGCTAGCATTCCCGATTTAGTTGTCCTTTATTGGAGTAGGGGGTTGTCACTTATGCGCGAGACAATAAAGGGAACCTAAAGGGACGGTCTTTAAAATAATTCAGCCTATCTCCCAGCATAAAAAGGGTATCTCCGTCCTGAACTAAACTGCGCTCATAGCCCGATTCGTTTAATGGGGTGAACCCTAATACCACCTGCCTTGTGTTTTTTCCGGTCATTTCCTTAATGACTTTATCTAAGTCAATTGTTTTGCTGGAAAATATATCATTCAGGAATAAGCATTCTCCTTCGTAGTCTGCAATAACAATTGCGTTTAGCTTTTCCAGAAAATAAATGCTGTTTTTCTTATAAGACAAGCAGTAAAACATCAGCAAAGGGGCATTATTACACATGGAGACCCGCGAGACAGGAAGGGAGTTATTTATGGTATCTACAAGAAATGCCCTGTCAATAGGGTGGTCCATGTTTAGCTTCTTTACAACTGAATCGGTAGTTTGCCGTTCAAGGAATGTGGTGGATTGATATTCCTCAATTATCTCGAAGTTGAACTTCGGATAGAAATCGAGCACAGTTTCATTTGCAAAGAGATAAATAAAATCTACCCGGTTCTCCCATTCCTTGAGTACCCGCTGCATCAGGAACCTGCTAAGTCCCTGGTGCCGGTATGGCTCGGCCGTCATTACC
>CBDUAW010000217.1:0-4892 GCA_965365215.1 uncultured Eudoraea sp.
TATCCCCTGATAGTCTTTTTTATGTACGTGCGAAACGGGGATTACCTCTCCTGAATCCTCGAGAAGTTTTGCAAGAGCTATAGTTGGATGCGTAACACATCCGTATTTCTGGATCTTTTCATTTTGATAGGTATAAATAGTATCCCTGGGAATGGGCCCCAGCACAGCAATTCTGGTCATATCCGGATTCCTTTTGAAAGTGAAGGGGCATTACGCTTCATTACCCCTCAAAGCACAATGCTTTAATGCATCAATTTAGGAAAATATATGTAATGAAGAAGAAGAATCCATCAGGATCACTATGAAAAAATCACCGTCTTATTGTTATAGACCATGGTTTTCCGTTCTATATGAAGTTGTACTGCCCTGGAAAGCACAATTTTTTCCAGATCTCTTCCCTTCTTGATAAAATCCTTTACCGTATGCGCATGCGATACGGTTGTAACATCCTGCTCAATAATGGGTCCGGCGTCAAGATCCTCAGTAACATAGTGGCTGGTGGCCCCAATGATCTTTACACCTCTTTCAAAAGCAGCATGGTACGGCTTTGCCCCTGCAAATGCCGGAAGGAAGGAATGATGTATGTTGATAATTTTGTTAGGGTAGTGATCTATAATTCTTGGGGTTACAATTTGCATATACCTGGCTAGGACAATAAAATCTACCCCTTCTTTCTTTAGTAAAGCCAGTTGTATTTGCTCGGCCTCCGCTTTGTTCGATTTGCTTACTGGGATATGGTGATAAGGGATTTGAAATTGCTCTGAAATATAATTCAGATCTTCATGATTACTAATGATAAAAGGAATCTCAACCTGCATCTCACCAGAGTGATATCTACTCAACAGATCGTAAAGACAATGGTTGTATTTTGAAACAAAGATGGCCATCCTCGGTTTCACATCTTCTTTGAAGACATTCCATTTCATCTGATAAGGCTGCGCAAGCGAGCGTTCAATTTCCTCTTTTAGGGTTTTAAGTGTAATGGTACCATCCTCAAAATCACTCTCCAGTCGCATAAAGAAAATCCCCACTTCCTGATCCACATGCTGATCCAGGTATACAATATTTCCCCCTTTGGCATGGATAAATTTTGTTACGGCATGAATAATACCAGATTGATCCGGGCAGTTTATTAGTAAGGTTGCTTTCAATTGGGAAATTTCTTTCTGCTAAATTAGAAGATTAAAAATTTAGACGCTTTTTCAATTTTAATTTTTATAAAATTCTGATTAGAATTAAATAATTTTTGCATTTTCCGTAAATTGCAAGCGCCAAAATGTGTTTTCTTTATTGATGAAGCAAAAAAAACCCTACGCACCGAAAAACAAGATCAGGATAGTAACCGCTGCTAGCCTATTTGATGGCCATGATGCTGCCATAAATATTATGCGCAGAATAATTCAGGCTACTGGGGTAGAAGTAATTCATTTGGGGCACGACAGAAGTGTAACTGAGGTAGTTAATTGTGCCATCCAGGAAGATGCCAATGCCATAGCCATGACTTCTTACCAGGGTGGGCATAATGAGTATTTCAGATATATGTATGATCTGCTGCAGGAGCAAGGTGCCAGTCATATTAAGATTTTTGGAGGAGGTGGAGGTGTAATTTTGCCCGAAGAGATTAAGGCCTTAATGGAATACGGGATTTCGAGGATCTATTCCCCGGACGATGGAAGGCAGATGGGCTTGCAGGGAATGATTAATGATTTAGTTGCCCAGTGCGATTTTGCTGTGCCGCCGCTTCAGATATCCGGGAAAGAAGCCATAGAAACTTCCGTTAAAAATAAGGAGGCAAGTACTGTAGCCCGACTCATTAGTCTTGCTGAGAACAGGCCCGATGACTTTAACAAGGTATTTAAGAGGATTTCAGTTAATGATGCCGCCATTCCTGTACTGGGGATAACCGGGACCGGAGGAGCGGGCAAATCAAGTTTGGTCGATGAACTGGTTCGCCGCTTTCTGGCCGATTTTGAGGATAAAACCATTGGTCTTATATCTGTAGACCCCTCCAAACGTAAAACGGGAGGAGCGCTGCTGGGCGACAGGATCAGGATGAATGCCATCAATAACAGCAGGGTATATATGCGTTCTTTGGCTACCCGACAGTCGAACCTGGCCTTGTCTAAACATGTGAGTGAAGCCGTAAACGTCCTGAAAACGGCAGGCTATGATCTGATTATCCTTGAGACTTCGGGAATTGGACAGTCCGATACGGAGATCATAGAGCACAGCGATGTTTCGCTTTATGTAATGACCCCGGAATTTGGGGCAGCCACACAATTGGAGAAGATTGATATGCTCGATTTTGCAGATCTGGTGGCCATCAACAAATTTGATAAACGAGGGGCTTTGGATGCCTTGCGGGATGTGAAAAAACAATATGTCCGCAACAATAACTTGTGGGAAACCCCGGAAAATGAACTTCCCGTTTACGGAACAATTGCCTCCCAATTTAATGACCCTGGGATGAACAGGCTGTATAAGGCCGTTATGGAAAAGTTGGAAGAGAAGGCTTATTCCAGTCTAAAATCAAAGGTAGTTGCGGACGATACCCGAACCGAAAAAGTATATGTAATACCCCCTGCCAGAACCCGTTATCTTTCTGAAATTGCAGAAGGGAACAGGAATTACGACCAAATGGCCCGGGAGGCATCCAAGGTGGCAGAAAGGCTGTACGGTATTTTTATGGCCATCATGTCGGTAGCAGGAATATCGGAAGCAAATACAAATGGTCTTTTCACCTCATTTCTCGGTGTAAAAGGCTTGAAGGAATCGGAAATACTTGCTAATATAAAGAAAGGGGCAGATCAGAACTTTCTAAAGCTTTTATTCGGCCAATTCAATGAAGAAATAAAAAACCTTAATCCTTATCACTGGGAGTATATCGTTGAATGGGAAATCATAAAAGAACGGTATAGAGATGCAAAGTATACCTTTAAGGTCCGTGGTAAGGAAGTAGAAATTGATACCTATACCACTTCCCTTTCCAATTTAAAGATTCCCAAGGTGGCCCTTCCGAAATATAAATCCTGGGGGGATATCCTAAAATGGTCTTTACAGGAAAATGTACCGGGGAAATTTCCCTATACTTCAGGGCTTTATCCCTTTAAACGTACAGAAGAAGATCCTACCAGGATGTTTGCAGGAGAAGGAGGGCCGGAAAGGACCAACCGAAGATTTCACTATGTGAGCCTAGACATGCCGGCCAAAAGATTGTCTACCGCATTCGATTCTGTAACGTTATATGGCCACGATCCGGATATACGCCCGGATATTTATGGCAAAATTGGGAATGCCGGGGTATCTATTTGCTGTCTCGATGATGCCAAGAAACTGTATTCCGGTTTTGACCTTTCTGATCCGAAAACCTCGGTCAGTATGACGATTAACGGGCCTGCACCTATGTTATTGGCCTATTTTATGAATACGGCAATAGATCAGAATTGTGAGAAGTATATAAGGGATAAAGGCCTTCAAAAGGAGGTGGAAAAGAAAATAAAGGAGATCTACAAAGCTAAAGGAGTAAAGAGGCCTTCTTACCTCGGTGATTTGCCGGAGGGGAATAATGGGCTGGGACTTTTACTTCTGGGGGTAACTGGTGATCAGGTGTTGTCGCAAGAAGTATATACACAAATTAAAAAAGATACCTTGTCCAGAGTACGGGGTACCGTACAGGCCGACATCCTTAAGGAAGACCAGGCCCAGAATACCTGTATCTTTTCTACAGAGTTTGCACTGCGACTTATGGGCGATGTACAGGAGTACTTTATTGAACACAAGGTCAGGAATTTTTATTCGGTATCAATTTCAGGCTATCATATTGCGGAGGCAGGAGCTAATCCTATCTCCCAACTGGCCTTTACCCTTTCTAATGGTTTTACTTACGTAGAATACTATCTAAGCCGGGGGATGGATATTAATAAATTTGGTCCCAACCTCTCTTTTTTCTTTAGCAACGGAATAGATCCGGAATATGCTGTCATTGGTAGGGTAGCAAGGCGGATTTGGGCCAAGGCGATGAAGGAAAAATACGGGGCAGATCCCAGGGCTCAGATGTTAAAATACCACATACAGACTTCCGGGAGAAGCCTTCATGCGCAGGAGATCGACTTCAATGATATCAGAACCACTTTGCAAGCGCTTTACGCCATATATGACAATTGTAATTCTCTGCATACCAATGCCTATGATGAGGCCATAACTACGCCCACTGAAGAATCCGTAAGGAGGGCAATGGCTATTCAGCTCATCATTAACAAGGAACTGGGCCTGGCTAAAAATGAGAATCCCTTGCAGGGCGCATTTATCATAGAAGAATTAACAGACCTGGTGGAAGAGGCAGTATTATTGGAGTTTGACAGAATTACGGAGAGGGGCGGAGTCCTAGGCGCCATGGAGACCATGTACCAGCGTTCCAAAATCCAGGAAGAAAGCCTGCATTATGAAACATTAAAACATACAGGGGCATACCCTATCATAGGAGTGAATACATTTTTAAGCTCAAAAGGCTCGCCAACTATTCTTCCGGCAGAAGTAATCCGGGCAACAGAAGATGAGAAACAGCAGCAACTGGAGACGGTTGAGCATCTGAAAAAACGTAACCCGGAACAGTCACAGCAATTAATCCATGAGCTACAAGAGGCTGCAATTCATAATGAAAATTTGTTTGAAAGCTTAATGGAGGTTACTAAATATTGTTCGCTGGGTCAGATTACACAGGCACTGTTTAGGGTAGGAGGGCAATACAGAAGAAATATGTAGGAAGTCTTGTAAGTACGAGATGTGGCCTTAGCCGAGATAATCGTCAAATCGCCACCTTTGATCTTCATTGTTGCGCCCTAGTGAACGCTTCCATTTTTTAAAAGCTTTTTGGAAACTTCGGGTCTCTTTTC
>CBDUAW010000218.1:0-4848 GCA_965365215.1 uncultured Eudoraea sp.
TATTGCCATAGCATAAGTAGGTTAAGTTTATGGTAAGATTTGGGACGAAAAGGGTAGAGGCTTCTCTACCCTTTTCTATTTAAATCTATTCATAAAAAAACGCAGCATAAAGCTACGTTTCCAATTTTTGAAGTTATCTGTACTATTTATTGGTCTGATAATTCTCAGCAACTTTATCCCAATTTATAACACTGAAAAATTCAGAAATGTAATCTGGTCTTCTATTTTGATAATTCAGATAGTAAGCATGCTCCCAAACATCCAAACCTAAAATAGGGTGCCCTCCACAGCCGGTATCAGGCATAATAGGACAGTCCTGGTTGGGAGTTGAGCAAATTTCTAATCTTCCGCCCGGGTGTACACAAAGCCATGCCCAACCAGAACCAAATCTGGTGGCAGCGGCATTGCTGAACTTTTCTTTAAAACCGTCAAACGATCCAAAAGCATCGTCTATTGCTTTTGCTAATTCACCGGTAGGAGTACCTCCCCCGTCTGGAGACATCACCTCCCAAAATAACACGTGGTTATAGTATCCGCCACCATTATTTCTAACGGCTGTATTTCCCATATCCAGTGTTTTTAAAATCTCATCTATAGATTTTCCTTCTAAGGTTGTTCCGGCAACTGCGGCGTTTAGTTTAGTGGTGTAGCCATTGTGGTGTTTTGTATGATGGATCTCCATTGTCCTGGCATCAATATGCGGTTCCAATGCATCGTAGGCATAAGGTAAATTAGGTAATTCAAAAGCCATTTTTATTTTTTTTAAGTTATTTATTTCATTGTTTCAAATTTACATTATTAGCCAACATATTCCTATAATAATTTGTTAATAACCTCTTGAGAATGCTTATTTTGCAAGTAAAAATCAGGTGGAACAAAGTACATTTCAAATCTTCAATGCCTCAGCCGGCTCAGGGAAAACCTACACCCTGGTAAAAGAGTATCTGAAGCTTGTATTGCGTTCTAAAAACGAACAGAGGTTTCGCAATATCCTTGCCATTACATTTACCAATAAGGCGGTAAATGAAATGAAACAGCGTATTCTAAAAAACCTTTTTCAATTCGCGTTTTTACCTCAAACGCCAACCATCAAGCCACTCTTTCGAGAATTATCTGCCGAATTGAGTTGTTCTCCTGAAGAACTCAAGTCCAGGTCTCAGCTGGCCCTGAAGAAGATTTTGCACAACTACGCTTTTTTTGATGTTTCCACCATTGATAAATTTACGCACCGGCTTATCAGAACCTTTGCCAGGGATTTAAAATTGCCAAGAAATTTTGAGGTGGTTTTAGAAGAAACATTATTGCTCGAGGAAGCTGTTGAGAGACTGATCAGTAAGGCCGGGAAAGATCCTGAACTTACTGAGTTGTTACTCGATTTTGCCTTACGTAAAGTAGAGGAAGAGAAAAGCTGGGATATTTCTCTGGACCTGAATCAGGTTGGGACCTTGCTTTTTGATGAAAACCATTCGAGGCATTTAAGCAACCTGAGTGACAAGGAACTCCCTAACTTTCTTGAATTGCAAAACCTACTTAGGAGCTTAATTAAAAAAGACGCCTCCGCAATTACATTGGAAGCCCAAAAAGCAATGCAAACCATCAATGATCACGGCTTGGCCTTTACAGATTTTAAAAGGTCCTTCTTTCCTAAATTCTTAGACGGAATCCTCCGGGGGAATCTCAAACTCGATTTTAAAGCAGCCTGGAAAGAAAATTTCGGCAATGAAGCCTTGTACAACAAAACTGCCCCGCTGGAGATCAAGGAAATACAAGACCGTCTCTTACCAAAGTTTACGGCTGCTTTTGAAAAGATAAAAACACGCTTTTTCCAATATTCCCTGCATACCAATGCTTTAAATAATATTGTCCCTTTAACAATCCTTAGTGCCATACAGGAAGAAATTAAATTCCTTCAACAAGAAAAAGGGCTTTTACCTATATCTACTTTCAATACCATCATAGCAAAAGAAATCAAGGATCAACCTGCTCCCTATATCTACGAGCGACTAGGGGAAAAGTACCAGCATTATTTTATAGATGAATTTCAGGACACTTCAGAAATGCAATGGGAAAATCTGGTGCCCCTCATTGGAAATGCCCTTGAAGGACAAGATGAGGCCGGTCAAAAAGGGTCATTGCTCCTGGTAGGTGATGCCAAACAAGCCATTTATAGATGGAGAGGTGGCAAAGCTGAACAGTTCTTAGATCTTCTTAATCTCAGAAACAATGCATTTGTACTTAGCCCCGAAATCCAGGATTTACCCAAAAACTATCGCAGTCATGCTGAAATTATAAATTTCAACAATGAATTTTTCAGGCATACCGGGCCACTTATGAGTACTCCCAAATACAATCAACTGTTTGAAAAGGGGAGTCAACAGAAATCTAATGAGAAAGAGCTTGGGCTGGTTTCCATAGAGTTCCTGAGCAATCCAAAAGAGGAGTTGGATGCTAACTACGGCAAATCGGTCCTGAACAGGGTTAAAGAGGTGCAAGATGCCGGCTATCAATTGAAAGATATCTGCATTCTTACCCGAAAAAAGAAGCATGGTATTGCTCTGGCTGAATTTCTGATGATGGAAGAAATTCCCATTATCTCATCCGAGACACTATTATTAAAGGCCAATAAAAAGGTAAATTTCCTGATTAACTTACTTTGGCTAACCCAGCAACCCTCAGACAAAAACTACGCTTTTGAAGTCTTACATTTTCTCAAAGGGGATGCCGATGATTTCAATTTCCTTGTTCTGGAACATCTTGAGGATGTATCTTCCTATTTGGCGGAAACATACCATTTCAGTATTTCTCGACTTAATCATTTGTCTGTTTTTGATGGCCTGGAATATACAATTCGCGTATTTAAACTTGCCCCAGACTCGGATGCCTACCTGAATTTTTTACTGGATGAAGTGCTTCAGGTAGAATATCAGTCGGACGTAGGTATTTCCAATTTCCTGGCACATTGGGAAAAAAGAAAATCGGGCCTGAGCATAGTAGCGCCCGAAGATCTTGATGCGGTGAATATCATGACCATACACAAGGCAAAGGGGCTGGAATTCCGGTAGTAATTTACCCTTATGCCAACACCTATATATATCAGGAGAAATTTCCAAAACTTTGGTATCCGGTAAAGGCCAATGATTATTGTGGATTTGAAGAATTACTCCTGAGCAAGAAAAAGGAACTTGCCAATTATGGGGAATTGGCTGAAGCCCTATATGAAGAGGAACAGGGAAAATTGGAATTGGATGCCTACAACCTGCTTTATGTAGCGCTTACCAGGAGTATAGCTGCCTTATATATTATCTCTGAATTCCAAGCAGGCAGTAGAAAATACGATTCTCGATATTACTCTGGTTTATTCATCCATTATTTAAAGGAAACAGGACAGTGGAACGATCAGCAGCTGATATATTCAAGAGGTTCCCTTCCAAGGCCTGATACATCCGAAAGAGTGTTGACAATACCGCAGGAAACCATTCCTTTTTCTTATTCTCATAAAGATCGATTAAAAACCAGGCTTATAACACGGGCAGAAGGATTCATTGCCCAGGAAAGAGAACAGGCTATTTCCTGGGGTACCCTGTTCCACGACCTCATGTCACTGGTAGTAGTTGAAGCCGATCTCCCCCTGGCGTTAGAGCAATTTACCATACAGCATATGCTTTCTGAAAAGGAAAAAAGAAATCTGTATAATACCTGCACAGAACTCCTGTTGCATCCGCTTCTAAATAAATACTTCCAAGCAGGGATAACTGTTCGTAACGAGGCGGAGATCATAACCGAAAATGGCTTATTTTTGCGGCCCGATCGGTTAGTTATTGATGGACAAAAGGTGACCATTATTGATTACAAGACTGGGAAAAAAGATATAAAACACAAAGATCAACTGGAGGCATATGCAGCAGCCCTGAACAAAATGGGTTACAAAGTATCTGCAAAAATAATTGTCTATGTTGATCAAAACGTAAATCCATTATTCATAGACTAAATATGTACGGAAACATTCAGGCACATTTGCAACAGGAAATAGAAAGTATCAAGGAGGCAGGTTTATACAAAGAGGAGCGAATTATCACTTCTGCACAAGGCGCAAAGATCAAATTAGACAGTGGACAGGAAGTGATCAATTTTTGTGCAAATAACTACTTGGGGCTCTCAGCGCACCCGGAAGTTATTCAGGCCGCTAAAGATACGCTCGATTCACATGGCTTTGGAATGTCTTCTGTTCGCTTTATATGCGGAACACAGGACATCCACAAGAAATTGGAAAAAAAGATCGCTGATTTTTATGGAACAGAAGATACCATATTGTATGCAGCAGCTTTTGATGCTAATGGCGGCGTATTTGAACCCTTGCTTAATGCAGAAGATGCCATTATATCTGATGCGTTGAACCACGCTTCCATTATAGATGGTGTAAGACTCTGCAAGGCGAAACGATACAGGTATGCAAATAATGATATGGCCGATCTGGAAGTCCAACTTAAAAAAGCTGTTGAAGATGGCAGCAGATTTAAGATCATTGTCACAGATGGTGTGTTTTCAATGGATGGGGTGCTTGCTCCCCTTGATAAAATTTGTGGTCTGGCTCAAAAATACGATGCCCTGGTGATGATAGATGAATGTCATGCCACCGGTTTTATTGGAGAAACGGGCAGAGGTACCCTTGAAGAGAAGGGGGTAATGGGGAAAATAGATATTATAACAGGTACCCTCGGAAAGGCTATGGGCGGAGCCATGGGAGGCTATACCACCGGTAAAAAGGAAATTATTGAAATTCTGAGGCAAAGATCTCGGCCTTACTTATTTTCTAATTCCCTGGCTCCAAATATTGTCGGTGCTTCCATA
>CBDUAW010000219.1:0-4796 GCA_965365215.1 uncultured Eudoraea sp.
ATAGCTGGTTTGGGATCAGCGGAGGCCCAGATATTGAAAAAACTGAGAAAACGAGCAGAACAGGCTGCGGAAGAAACCATTTACCGCAAGGTGGAGGAAAAGACTTCAGAAGAAACAGAAAAAGCCATGGATACCCTGATCAATGCCCCGGGGAAAAAACTCAAAAAACGAAAAAAGAAAGGTTCCAATGGATCTCAGGATGAGTTTGATGAAGAAAGTGAAATGTATGAAGAAGGCGAAAACTCAGAAGACTTTGAAGAAGCAAATCCCGAACTTGAGATCTATAGCAAATTTGATTTTGTGCCTGGCGATAAGCTCTTGTTCTTTGATGACTTCTCTGCCGATTTTGTCGGGGATTTTCCTTCCAGATGGAATACCAATGGTTCAGGAGAATTGGTAACTACAAATGATGGCACTGAAAAGTGGTTGGAAATAAAAGCCGGATATGGCACGGTTTATATCCCTGATTTGCCTACGCTACCTGAAGAATTTACAATTGAATTTGACCTGATGGCACAGGGCCTAGATCAGAATACCGGTTCAACAGCAGTGCTCAAAGTGGGGGTCTCAGATAATACTTCTTTTAAATGGGGGAAATTCGCCAGTGTAGATATCCCATTTTGCCAATATGCCCCTGTAGGCTTCTTTGTACGAAATGGGGGCGATATCAACAACAGCGTTGAAGGCGATATCCGTGATAAGGTTTTAGGACAGCCCCATATTTCTATAGCCGTAAACAAACAACGTTTCCGGCTGTGGGTTGATGAAAGTAAGGTGGTAGACATCCCTCGTATGATCCCGGAAGGCAGCAAACCGGTAGCATTAAAATTTGAACTGCATCAGTTCAAAGATGGAAAAGAAAGGCTTTTCCTCACCAACATTAAAGTAGCCGAAGGAGGCCTTGATCTAAGAAGAAAACTATTGTCCGAAGGTTCCATATCCACCAACGGAATTCTCTTTAACTCAGGTTCATCAGAAATCTTGCCTCAGTCTATGGGCATTATTCGTCAGATTGGACAAGTACTACAACAAGAAGAGGATATGAGCCTTCTGATCGTAGGACATACTGATGCTGATGGGGATGCAGAAAACAATTTGGATCTTTCCCAGCGCCGGGCAGAAGCCGTTCGGAATGCCCTTATAAGAATCTATTCTATTGAGCCCGACAGGCTGGATACTGATGGAAAAGGGGAAGCGGAGCCCATAGCAGCTAATGATACGGCTGATGGGAAAGCACAAAATCGTAGAGTAGTCTTTAAGAAACTTTAAAAATATAATTATGAAAAATCTATATTATTCCTTGGTCTTCATATTCTGTGGACTAGTAGGATATTCTCAGACAGGAAACAACATTAAATTAAATACCAAAGTCTCAAACAAAGCCTTGGCGAATACTACCCAGGTCAACAAATCATTGCCTTTGAAAACGATCAAAGAGAAAACACTCAAGCGAGGTCAGAAATTCACGGATATTCCATTGGTGAGATTTCCGGATCAAAAACTAAAACTACGGGCATCCAAGAGTTGGAAAATTACACCAAAAAGACCCAGTATTCCCGGATTTACTTTCAGATTTGAAGGTGCTTATTATCCGAACTATTTTCAGCTAATAGCGCCTCACATACATACCAGAGCGACCCCCTCAGGATACCTGTATCATACATATTCCGGGTACATACTTTTCACAGCGCAAAAAGGTGGGGAGTACAGGATGAAAATATCTCTAACTAGTGGTGAATTTCAAGGAAATAGTTGGAATCCTGACCAGTTTATGTTAATTCAATTAGGTGATCGAGAAATTCGAACAAGCTTAAATGACGTGCGAAATAAAGAGGTTAATGTGGTTTTCAGCACGCCCAAAGCCGGTATGATTCGAATAGGCATCTCCGGGGTAAATCCAGATCGCGAAAAAGCGAGCTATTTGGGTATTTCAGCAATCCAGATAGACAAGATCTAATATCAAATAGCTAATAGTAAGCTGTATAAGGTCCATTACACAGAAAATCTAGCTTACATACCATATTAGACCTCAAAAAAATAAGGATATAGCAATCATGAAAAAATATTTCTTACTTGTAATTCTCTGTCTGATCACGGTAGGACAGATGTTATCCCAAAGAGCAGATCTGAGCCTGGAATTGTCGGTCAATAAGAATCTCGTAGAAATTGGTGAGACAGTCATATTTACTATTGATCTGACCAATAATGGACCCGATGAAACAACAGGAATTAGAATTCGCAATAGCTTACCTTCTGCCTTTGAGTTTGTAAGAGCTTCTCCCAATCTGGGCGTTTTTGCGCCCGCAGAGGGCATTTGGATTATTGGGGGCCTTCTCGCAGGCGGTACTGCCCAACTACAGCTTTATGCCAAAGCGAAACAGCAAGGCAACCATATAAATCTGGCCGAAGTCATAACTAGTGACATACTAGACATTGACAGCAGTCCAGGTAATGGGGTGGACACAGACGGGGATGGTAATGCAATGGACGATCCCGGGGATGAAGATGATGGTGACGGACAATTAATCATTGTCTCCGGAGGTAGCACTTCTAGTGGAAGCCCTCCATCTGGCAGCACAGCATCCGGGCGTGGCGATTGTTTGGCTCCTATGGATGTCTTGAGTACCATGACCCCCAATCCTACAGCCATAGATGGAACTTTTAAGTTTGATTACAAAATCAAAGCTGAAATGAATTTTGAAATGGCAGACACGACAGGGTTTAGTCCAGAATACTTTCGCGGCAATCCCAATGAATTGATTATGGAATACTATGTAAATTCTGCAGATGGTTCTATCCTTTTCCCAGGTGGCGAAATGGGCTTCTTTGATACCAATTTTAAGGATTTTAGTGCTTTTGGGGAAATCCATGCTGCTATTTGGCGTCCTAATGGGCAGATGGTGGTTTATGGGATTGATGCCCGAGATGGTAAACAACGAGCAATAACGAGAGAAAGCATACAGTCCTCCGAAGGACGATACCAAAACGATTTCCTTCAAATACAAAGGTTCATCAGCTCTTCATTGGAATGGGGTGAATGGAGGGAACCCCTTCCGTCACGTATTGAATGGAGCGGCGATGTGATTGGGTACAAAGCCAATTTGAAAGAAGAAGCAACCGGAATGACCAATGTTTGGATCATTTACTTTGATAAAGCTCCCACGCCTATTAAAACTTCTATTCCCATGATGGGCTTTATGGTTGGCGTATTAAAAGATATCCAGGAATTACAATGCAACCGTTTAGCGGTGTATACCAAAGTACACATCGGTGGAGTTGGTTCCGGTGATGCCATTGAGATGGAGCTTAAATGGATAAAACCTATGGGGATAAGCTTTGATGCCACTTCGTACAAACCTATGACCATAGGAGGTGATTACGGGACTGCTGTTTTCGAACAAATGGACGACCTAGAGGATAAATTGAGAAGCATCGAAATAAGGCGACAAATGCTGGAACAGCAGCGAAAAAAATGCAGGGATACAAGGTGTTTCGATAGGGTCGACGCACAATTGGAAGACCTGCAAAAGCAGAAGTCTGAAGCCATATGCAGGCAAATGGTAGAAATGGGGATGGAAGATTCCTTCTCCGAATGTATGAGGAAAGAATTAGAAGGGTACTAGTCATTCTTAAATCCGAGGCCTTGTCAATTTGACTTATTCAGATCAACAAGATTTATTGTATAAAGGAGTATTATTTGAGATGAGTTGGTAGTGCTAATGGGATTTACCAACTTGCTCTTTTATGAGCTGTGCCTCAAACAAAGCCTCAAAATGCCGGAGCAACTTCTGCTTCACCTCATCCACATCCACCTCAGTTTTCCCTAGCTCTACATTCAGGGATGTCACCGCCTTGTCTTTAATCCCGCAGGGGATCATCAGGTCAAAATAGCCCAGATCGGCATTGATGTTAAACGCGAAACCGTGCATGGTTACCCACCTGCTGGCTCGCACGCCCATGGCACAGATCTTTCGGGCAAAGGGGGTGCCCACATCCAGCCATACCCCGGTCTCGCCCTCGGAACGTTCGGCTTTTAATCCATACTCCGCAAGGGTAAGGATCACCATTTCCTCCAGGAAGCGTAAATATTTATGGATATCCGTAAAGAAGTTATCCAGGTCCAGAATGGGATACCCCACAACCTGTCCGGGTCCATGGTAGGTAATATCCCCGCCCCGGTTTATCTTGTAAAACCTGGCCCCTTTCTTTTCAAGTTCCGCCTCATTTACCAGCAGGTTCTCCATATCCCCGCTTTTGCCCAGGGTATATACATGCGGGTGTTCCACAAACAGAAAGTAATTGGGGGTAGCTTCCTCCCTGTCCTCTCTGCGATTTTTAATCTTAAGGTCAACAATTTTCTGGAAAAGGTTTTCCTGGTAGTCCCAGGTTTCCTTATAGTCCTTAAATCCCAGATCCTCTATAAAAACATCCTTGTTCATCAGGACAAAGATACAACGATCAGTTGGGATTGTTCAAAATGATCAAAGCCGCGATCACCCCTGGAACCCAACCGCAAAGTGTTAGGAGAAAAACAATAATAAAAGAGCCACATCCTTTGCCTATAACCGACAAGGGCGGAAAAAGAATGGCCAATAAGACCCTAATAAAACTCATTAAGCAAGATTTGATTGATGTACCTTATCAGTCGGTTTACTTCCCATTTTGTTACAAATTCTTGTACTTTTAATTCCAGTTAACCGCATTCAAATGAAAAAATTAGGCCTCGGGTTTTTCTTACTCCTGGGATTTTCGGTCTCAGGGCAGTATTCCTTTTCGGGACAGCTGGCCGATAAGAC
>CBDUAW010000220.1:0-4784 GCA_965365215.1 uncultured Eudoraea sp.
ATACGCTATCCAATTGTTGTAATCCAATTCCGGGAGATAAAGTATTTGGCTTTGGGGATGATATTATTTCCTCACAGGCCCAGAATATGGTGATTTCGGAAAAGAAGGGCCTGGCTAAACTCCCTAAAAATACCTCTTTTGAAGCGGCAGTGGCCAGTATTGAAGGAGTGCACTATGCCTATAACTTCATCAATAAGGTAAAGCTTTTGGAAGGACAAACGGTTATGGTGAATGGAGGTACCGGGGCTATAGGTTCTGCGGCAGTGCAACTCCTTAAACATTTCGGGGCCAGGATTACGGCCACATGCCGGAAAGAACACCAAGAGCTACTGCTATCACTTGGGGCCAAAAGAACTATAGACTATACTACTACAGATTTCACATTGGATAACAAAAAGTACGATTACGTATTTGATACGGTGGGGAAGAGCACCTTTTTTAAGTGTAAAAAACTCCTGAAACCACAGGGGGTTTACATCTCTTCCGAACTGGGACCCTATGCCCAGAATCCGTTCCTTGCGATATTTACGCCGCTGCTAAAAGGAAAAAAGGTGCGATTTCCGATTCCTTACAGGATAAAAGAAAGTCTGCATCTGGTGACGACACTTCTTGAAGAAGGCAAATATAAACCAGTGATAGACAGGAGGTATTCCCTGGAACAGATAAGGGAAGCATACACCTATGTGGGTTCTGGTCAAAAAGTGGGTGCCGTGGTACTTAAGTTAGATGGATAATTATAAGGATGACTTCAAAATATGACCATATAGGAATTAATTATAACCGAACACGACAAACAGATCCATATCTTCTTGGCCGACTTAAGATTCACCTCCATTTAGACCCGGACTGTCATTATCTTGAGATTGGTTGTGGCACAGGTAATTACACCCGTGCGCTTGCCTCAGAAGAATTTAATTTTACTGGAATGGATCCGTCCCAGCGGATGCTCGAACAGGCAAAAAGAATTGAATCCAAAATAGACTGGCGTATAGGAAGGGCTGAGGATACTGGCTTGCCTGCAAATTATGTAGATGGAGTAATTGCCTTTCTGACGACTCACCATTGGACCCATTTGGACCAGGGGATCAATGAAATAGCTCGGATCTTAAGACCTAAAGGCCGCTTCGTAATCTTCACCGCCACCCCAATACAAATGCAGGGGTATTGGCTAAACCATTATTTTCCCGAAATGATGGAGAAGTCTATAGTACAAATGCCTTCTTGGGAGTCCTTGGAACAGGCCATTTCCAAATCCGGTTTGCACATTCAACTCAAAGAGAAATATAGTGTTAGACCAGATTTACAGGATCATTTTCTTTACAGCGGCAAACACCGTCCGGAATTGTATTTAAACAGCACCATCAGACATGGGATTTCTTCATTCGCAGACCTGGCAGTTGCATCTGAAGTATCTGCAGGCCTGGCGAAATTAAAGCTAGATATTGCCAATGCCAGAATAAGAGAAATCATGAGGGACTATGAAAATGAAAACGGGGATTACCTTTTTGTGGTTTTGGAAAAGAGATAGTTCCTCCATATCAAAAGCCGGATATTTCTGCTTTTTAACCATTCTTTACAGGACATTTCCTGATTACAGCTATCTTTCGCACTTTTCTAAATTTAATCATCATACCAATCCTTAATGAACACCTTTCTGAACTTTTTTGTACTCATATTGATCAAACCCAAAGTATTTTTTAAAGAACATTTTCAGCAAAGAGACAACACCCACGAAAACCTGGCCTTGGTTTTTTTTGGATTGGGTTATGGGATCGACAGAATGGACCGGCAACTCATCAAATTTGATTTGAGAGGCAAAACGGAATTATTGGATATGCTTAACAGCTGGCCTATATACTGGCTTATTGCCATTATAGGGGGTGCCGTTGGGGGTTATATCCTTTATCTGATCGGAGGGTGGTTTTACAACCTGAGGCTTAAATGGTCCAAGGGAACAGCAGATTTAAGTCAATCGCGGAACCTATACCTTTTTTCAAATTTTTGGCTTTTCACACCTATTGTGCTGATCACCCTTGTGAATCTGTTGTTTTATGATCTTCCATACGACCCATACACTTCCTATCCAATCTTTGATATTCTCTCGGCCTTAATGATCCTAGGGGCCATTTTTTACAGTGTTTTTATTAGTTATACCGCGGTCAGAACCGTGACCGATGCTGATAAAGGCTTGGCTATTTTGTGGTTTATAGTCGCGCCAGTGCTCTACTATCTTATAAGTTTTTCTGCACTGATCTGGTTATTGTTTACAGTGTTTGTTTAGTTATCGCTTAAATTCATCTTTTCCATTTTAGGTATATCAGGAACAGGGATATCTCATTTTAAATACTTGTTTTTACTTAACTTGAGGGTCTTATATCTCATTAACTATGCAACTTGATTTATCCTTTGTTCGTTCCCAATTTCCCGCCTTTTCAGAACCCTCGCTCAAAGGCTGGGCATTTTTTGAAAATGCCGGAGGCTCCTATCCATGCAAACAGGTAGTGGAGCGACTCACTGATTTCTATACCCAGAATAAGGTGCAGCCCTATTATCCCTATCCCGCTTCTCATAAAGCAGGGGCTTTAATGGACAGTGCCTATCATCGGATGGCAGCCTACCTTAATGTGGCCCCATCGGAAATACATTTTGGTCCCTCTACTACCCAAAACGTCTATGTCCTGGCCAATGCTATGCGGCCCATGTGGGAAGATGGGGACGAGATCATAGTATCTTGTCAGGATCACGAAGCCAATGCTGGGGCCTGGCGCCGTTTAGCCAAACGGGGAATGAAGGTAGTTGAATGGCATGTAGATAAGGAATTTGGCATGTTGAATGTGGAAGAATTGAAAGGCCTGATTTCCAATCGCACCAAAATGGTGGCCTTTCCACACTGTTCAAATGTCATAGGATACATCAATCCCGTAAAAGAGATTAGTCAGTTAGCCCATGATCATGGAGCGCTTTCTGTAGTAGATGGAGTGGGTTGGGCCCCCCATGGTTTTCCCGATTTAAAAGATTTAGGCCCTGATATTTATATGTTCTCTTCTTATAAGACTTACGGCCCTCATTTGGGGGTTATGTATGTTAACCAGGACCTGATGGGTAAGCTGGAAAACCAGTCGCATTTCTTCAAAGAAGGCATCCCCAGAGGCATGATTACTCCGGCAGGGCCAGACCATGCCCAGATTGCGGCAATTAACGGTATCCTGGATTATTTGGATGCTCTTTACAAACATCATTTTACAGACGAAGTAGCACCCGCAGAAAGGAACAAAATGATTAATCAACTCTTTCGGGCCCATGAATTAGAACTGCTGGCACACTTGATGGATTTTCTGCGGTCCCGGGAGGATGTTCGTATCGTTGGTCCCAATGAGGTAAAAGACAGGGCCCCTATAGTCTCAATTCTACCCTTGCGAAAAAACATTAAAAAAGTTTATAAGGAATTGATTATGAATCGGTTGATGTTGGGAATTGGCGATTTTTATGCCGTGCGTCCTCTGATGGATATGGATATTCCCACCAGCCCAGGGGTAATTCGAATGTCTTTTGTGCACTATACAAATACAGCTGAAATTGACCAGTTGATAGAAGGATTAATGAAAGCACTCTAGATTTTATTGCTTCCTGATAGATTGAATTATTGGGGTGCATTTTGTATAGAAATATCCCTAAATTGTAATAAATAATTATCCATGGCCAATTACAATATAGATGCAGATAAACAGACAACCTATGATGCTATTGTCATAGGATCCGGAATCAGCGGAGGTTGGGCTGCAAAGGAACTTTGCGAAAAAGGACTTAATACTCTGGTGCTGGAACGTGGGCGGATGGTAGAACACGTTAAGGATTACCCCACTATGAATCTGGATCCCTGGGATTCCGAACTGAGAGGAGCACTAACCCCAGAGCAGCAAAAGAAGCACTATAAAGCCATCCGATGCGGATGGATAGGTACGGATAATGAACATTTTTGGGCAGATGATGAAGCCAACCCGTATACTGAAGTAAAACCCTTTCTCTGGTTGCGTGGCCATCATATGGGAGGCCGTTCTCTTTTATGGGGCCGACAAACCTACAGATGGAGTGAGCTCGATTTTGAGGCCAATGCCAAAGATGGCCATGGGGTGGATTGGCCAATCCGTTATAAGGATTTAGAACCCTGGTATAGCCATGTGGAAAAGTTTGCCGGGATCAGTGGGGAAGCCCTGGGGCTGCCTCAGCTGCCCGATAGCCATTTTCTTCCACCTATGGAATTGAACTGTGTGGAAAAGCACGTTAAAAGCCGCATTGAGAAAGACTTCCCCGGGAGGCATCTGATCATTGGAAGGGTTGCACACCTTACCCAACCCCATAACGGAAGGGGCAAATGCCAGTTCCGAAACCGATGTAACCGCGGCTGCCCTTACGGGGCCTATTTTAGTAGTAATGCGGTTACCCTGCCGGCAGCCCGTGCAACAGGAAACCTTACTATAAGGCCTTTTTCAATTGTACAGTCTATCGTCTACGATGATGTAAAAGGCAAGGCAACCGGTGTCCGTATTATTGACGCAGAAACCAACGAGGATATAGTATATTCTTCCAAAATCATTTTTTGCAATGCCTCTACCTTAAGTACCACCCAAATTTTGTTGAATTCTAAGTCGGACCGATTTGAAAATGGACTCGGGAATGACAGTGGGGAATTGGGGCATAACCTTATGGATCATACCTACAGGGTAGGAGCTTTTGGGAAGGTGGAAGGTTTTGAAGATAAATACTATAAAGGCAGGCGTCCCAAC
>CBDUAW010000221.1:0-4777 GCA_965365215.1 uncultured Eudoraea sp.
CGCAAGGGCACTGCCTCCGGTAGAGAATTGATCAGCATGTATGGTAAGGTCAAAACCTGATTTCCGTGCAGCGTGTAAATACGGTCTGATAAGCTCTGGACTAAAGGCACCTTCCTCTACAAACGCATCGATCCGATTGCTCAAACCTTCTTCCAATATTTTCGGGAACAGATTGGAAATGAGTTCCTCCAGGTAATCAGAAGCACTTCCGCTATAGTCCTTTGGATGAATATGAGCGGCAAGGCATGTAGGAATTAAATCCAAGGGGACCCTGGAATTAGCTTTGTTAATAGCTCTTAGCATTTTTAGTTCTTCCCTCACCGAGAGGCCATAACCGCTTTTGACTTCCAGGGTAGTAGTCCCGTTTTGCAAATGTAGGGCGGCCCTTTGTTCTATACCCCTAACCAGTTCTTCTTCCGCTGCCATTCGTGTTTTTTGGACTGTATCCCATATTCCCCCTCCTTCCCTGGCAATTTCCAGATAGCTACTCCCGGAATTCCGCAGTGCGTAGTCCTTTGCCCTTGAACCTGCGTAGCAAATATGGGTGTGACTATCCACAAGTCCGGGAAATGCAACAGCTTCGTGGTCAATAGAAATTATTTCAGCATTTAGTTTTTTGGCCTTCTTATACAATAGGGAGTGTTGCCCTACATCCAATATCTTGTCCTTTTCAAGAAGGATACCTGCATTGGGGATCACAGCCAATTGGGAATCCCTTATGGGCCCTCTTACAGGGAGGTCCTTCATGGGAAGTACTTGGGTAAAGGGGCCGATATATTGGAATTCAGACATCTCTAATACTTTTCAAATTCCTCTGTATAAGGGGTTGAAATAGACATTTGTTCTTTTGCCCTTGCCTTCTCTACAATGTCGATTATCATTTTACCTTTTATCATTTGTATTCCTTTTTCTATGTCCTCACTAAAAACCCGGTCTTCCTCTGCGAAGGCCACTTTTTTTCGAACCTCCTTGTGTACCTGATTAAGTAGTTTTCCTGACTTTAAGGGCTTGCGGTATTCAAATGCCTGGGCCGCCGTGAGGAGTTCAATGGCCAATATCTTTTCTACATTAGCAAGGACCTGTAAGGCCTTTCTGCCGCTTATAGACCCCATACTTACATGATCTTCCTGTCCCAGGGAGGTAGGAATGCTGTCCGCGCTTGCAGGAAAACACAGTCCCTTATTCTCACTGGCAAGGGCAGCTGAAGTGTATTGCAGGATCATGTACCCGGAATTAATCCCAGTATTTTCCATGAGCAAAGTGGGTACTCCGGGACTGTTCCCTTCTAAGGCCAGATATATTCTTCTATCGGATATATTTCCTATTTCAGAAGCAGCCAGGCAGGCGTAGTCCAGAGCCATGGCCAGGGGTTGCCCATGAAAATTTCCACCGCTAATGGTGAGTTCATTATCAATTATTACAGGATTGTCTGTTACCGAATTCAGTTCTATTTCCAGCAACTGCTTGAGGTGCAACCACGTATTCCTGGAGGCCCCATGGACCTGCGGGATACAGCGGAGGGAGTAGGGGTCCTGAACCCGTTCACAATCTATATGGTCTTCCATTATTTCAGATCCTTTCAACAGGGCTTTAACCCTTCCCGCTACATGCAGGTTTCCTTTATAAGGTCTCAGGGCATGCAGTTCTTTGTAAAACGGTTTAACCGAACCCTGCAATCCTTCAAGCATCATGGCCCCAATAATATCTGCCTGGGAGAGGCAACTATGTAGTTTTTCAATAACTTTTACGGCATGGGCTGCAATGAATTGAGTTCCATTGATCAGGGCAAGGCCTTCCTTCGGGCCTAATTTTAGTGGTTCAGAACCTAGATCTTGTAGGAGTTTGCTGGTAGCAAATACCTCCCCCCGATAGGTAACTTTCCCCATTCCAATTAAAGGAAGCGCCAAATGTGATAGAGGAGCCAGATCTCCGGAGGCGCCAACAGATCCCTGGGAGGGCACAACGGGAGTTATTTTCTGATCCAGATGCCAGAGTAAGCGGTCTATGGTAGTTTCCGATATCCCGGAATGACCTTTTGCAAGGGAGTGTATTTTAAGGACCATCATAAGTCTTGAGATCTCATCTGATAACGGTTCACCAACACCTACGCTATGACTTTTCAGAATGTTTTCCTGTAGTAAACTGGTCTCTTGCTGCGAAATTCTGGTAGTGCATAAAGGTCCAAAACCCGTATTAATCCCATATACCGGATCTCCTTTTTCGACAATAAAATCAACCTTTTTTTTACTTTCCCTGACTTTCTTTCGCGCTTTTTCCGAAACCTCCGTGCTAATTTGTCCCCTGACAATACCGAGGGCAATCCCTGCTGTTAGATGATCTTCTCCAAATTGAAAATGTACCTTTGATCTGCTCATTTAGACTGATCTTTATTGCATATAAATGTATTCATTAAGTTTCAGTTTTTGAGATCTTAAAGCAACTAAAGTTTATGATTGTTTTGAGGAATTTCTGCCCTTTTAAGAATTATATTTGGCCTTCGATACAATAAATAGCTATGATATTGGAGATTATTAAACGGAGACGTTCTGTCTTTCCGGTTCAATACAATTCACAGGAGATTCCCCGGACTGACATCGAAACCATTCTCGAAGCGGCTAATTACGCTCCGACCCACAAAAAAACGGAACCATGGCGATTTAAGGTGTTTCTTGGAAATGCAAAAGCCCGTTTAGGGGACTATATGGCCCAGGTTTATGAAAAGAACGAAGAGCGTCCCAAGCAGATTAAAATTAAAAAACTGAGGGAAAATCCCAGAAAGGCAGCTGCCATTATTGCAATCTGCATGCAGCGCGATCCCATGGAGAGGGTACCCGAATGGGAAGAAATTGCAGCTACCGCAATGGCTGTTCAAAATATGTGGCTTTGTGCTACACAACTCAACATTGGGAGTTATTGGAGCTCTCCTGGGATCATAAAACATATGGACGATTTTCTCAGTTTAGCCCCCGGGGAGAAATGTCTTGGTTTTTTCTATATGGGGTATACCGATGAGCAAATTACAGAAGTGGTAAAACAACCCATAGCCGATAAAACTATATGGCATGAGTAATGATTTCCACTGGAGCATCTAGTATTTTTAAAACCTAATTGAAGTAAGGAAATAAAGATTCCCTGTAGTCCCATGCCTTGGAGATAAAGAGGCCTAAATAAATCACTGCCACCATAAATTTGAGAAAGGTTCCGGTTAAAAATCCGATAAAGGAACCAAACGCCGCTTTTAACGCAGTTTCCTGGTCGGCCTTGTTTATGAGCTCCCCAATTAAAGCACCCACAAAAGGCCATATTATTATTCCGAATATCCCAAGTACAGGGAATAGGATCGCTATTAACAGGCCAATGGTAGTCCCGAGCATTCCCGCTCTGCTCCCCCCAAATTTTCTTGTACCTACAGCCGGGATAATATAATCCATGGCAAATACCACCAAGCCAATTATAAAAGTGATCCCCAAAAACCACCAATCATTGGGTACCCCCTTGGTTAATATCAGAAGCAATAAGCCCAGCCAGCTTATGGGCGGTCCTGGCAGAACAGGAAGAAAACTTCCCAGAATTCCTGTCAGCATAAGAATCAACCCAAGTAGCAACAGTACAATATCCATTGAAAAACTTTTATGTTTGACGAAGATAACAAGGAATTGTTACATGCTAAACCCCTTTCATTAGCTCTTGGATTTGTCCAAAAAGTCGTAATTTCCAACACTGAATAGGAATGCTTTATGCGAATTTTGGGGTTGTTGTTGTGTTTTTGCCTGCTTTCTTCCTGCAACTGGTTTCCTTCCAGGGAAAAGAAAACGAATCAGTTGGTGGAACTGGAAATGAGCAGTATAAATTGGAATGAACTAGACCAATACCCACTATTTCCGGATTGTGATGAAACTGCCCTAAAAGCTGCTCAAAAAGACTGTTTTGAACGTATCTTGCTTGCAAATTTCACCTCTACCCTGAGGGAATTTGAATTTGTTATGGATACAGAGATACAGGACACATTATACCTTGATTTTTTAGTGAGCAATAAAGGGGAGATCCTGGTCCTGGATATTGAAAAACACGAATTGATTCTGGAGCAGATACCGGAATTTGAAGGGATCATTACCCAAAGTCTAAAAACCTTGCCCCCATTAGCCCCGGCACTGAAACGCGGCATCCCGGTAAATGCCAAATTCAGAATACCAATGATACTAAATACAAGCCTTTAAGATTTGGATACAGAAAAAATTATACTTGGTATTGATCCCGGAACAACCATTATGGGTTTCGGAATTATCAGGGTGGTAGGGAAAAAGATGGAGTTTGTTCAAATGAACGAACTGCTACTGAAGAAGTATTCCGACCCCTATACCAAACTTAAGATGATCTTTGAACGCACTATAGAGCTAATTGATACCTTTCACCCGGACGAAATTGCTATAGAAGCACCTTTTTTTGGAAAAAATGTACAATCTATGTTAAAACTAGGGAGGGCACAGGGGGTTGCCATGGCTGCCGGACTATCTCGTCAGATCCCCATTACCGAATACCTTCCTAAAAAGATAAAAATGGCGATTACCGGTAATGGAAATGCCAGTAAAGAGCAGGTTGCAAAAATGTTGCAATCTACCCTTAAACTCAAATCCCTCCCAAAGAATCTGGATAGCACAGACGGCCTGGCCGCGGCGGTATGTCATTTTTACAATGCGGGTAAACCTGAGGTGGGAAAAAGTTATACCGGGTGGGCAGCTTTTGTGAAACAGAACGGTGACCGATTGAAGTAAAAGTG
>CBDUAW010000222.1:0-4738 GCA_965365215.1 uncultured Eudoraea sp.
CCGAAATTAGATGTTAGGGTCTCCAAAAGGCTCTTATTTTAAGCTGATTAAAGTTACATTTTATTAGTACAACGTAAGAAAATACTTAAAAATTATATTTAAAAAGTTTACAAATCGTAATTATTTAGGAAACAGGGATGGATAAATACACGGTTTAAAAGAATATGTTATTAAGCAAGGGCATTTCGGGATGACGTACATGATGCCGACTATGACAAACTCTAATCCGGAATTGAGGCAATTTGGTTACTTTTGAAGTAATGGACTTGAATGCCTTTTTTGCCGGGATCAGAGATGGGAATATAGATAGCATTGCCCAAATGATCATTGCAAATCCCAAAATAGTAAATCAAAAAGATGAGAGGGGGTTTACACCTTTGGTAATGTCCGCATATTTTGATCAGAAACCGATTGTTGAATTGCTTCTCAAAAAGGGTGCAGAGGTAGATGAAAAAGATGGGAGCGGAAACACAGCTTTAATGGGCGTATGTTTTAAGGGGTATACCAAGATAGCTGAGTTATTGATTTCTGCCGGGGCCAGTGTTAACGAACGTAATGCAATGGGTTCTACTGCGCTTATTTACGCAGCCACCTTTAACAGACCAGAAATATTGAAAATGTTGTTGGCACATCAGGCAGATACCAGTTTGAAAGATATGCGGGGGAAAACCGCGCTTGACCATGCCAGGATGCAGGGGTTTACTGAAATCATTGCACAGTTGGAAAGTAGAAAATAATAGCACAGTCCTATAATGAGCTCTTTAAGTATAGCCTTGGTACAAACCTCCCTTGTTTGGGAAAATCCTCATGCCAATCGGGAAATGTTATCACATAAAATCAGCACCCTCAAAAAGGAAGTTGATTTAGTAATACTCCCGGAAATGTTTACTAGCGGATTTACGATGAATCCTTCATCTATTGATGAAAAAGAAGGCCTACACACCATAAACTGGATGAAAAAACTTGCAAAGTCCAGGGATTTGGCGATAATGGGGAGCATTGTTTATAAGGAAGAAAATTCCTTTTTCAATCGATTATTTTTTGTGGAACCTAATGGTAAGACGACCCATTATAACAAACGGCATACCTTTACTTTTGCAGGAGAGCACAAGCAGTACCATAGAGGGAAAGAACAAGTAATATTGTCTTATAAATCATTTAGAATATGTCCACTCATATGCTATGACCTTCGATTTCCGGTATGGGCAAGAAATACATATAACTATGATTTGTTGGTATTTGTGGCAAACTGGCCGGAACCGAGAATTGTAGCCTGGGATACACTATTAATGGCAAGGGCGATTGAAAATATGTCGTTTTGTATAGGAGTGAACAGGGTGGGAGAAGATCCCAATGGACACCATTACCCAGGTCATTCAGCCGCATATGATTACCTTGGCAATTGTATGGTTTATTCTGAAGAGGAAGAGATTTTGTATGCCTATTTATCGAAATCTGATCTTGCCAATACCCGTAAAAAATTGCAATTTTTGGAAGACATGGATCCCTTTAATCTTCAACTGTAAAAGTTTCTTCCAGTTCCCAATTGGCCCTGACTTCAAGAACTCTGGGGTAATACACAACGCGTTCAGGTTGTAACTTTTTCAGATAATTACCAGTATCCCATTGAGCATTACCATTTGCATCAAATATGAGGCGCAACAGATATGTTGACGGCGGTATATTATTAAATTCGAATACCTGTTCTTCTCCTGCCACGATCTCCCTTTTCGCTACGCCTTTCTCATCGGTAAGTTGTACTATAACAGGATAAGTAATGTTGCCTGTTAGATTCAATCTCAAATTCCCGTAATCTGCATAGCTCCCCGTATTGATTCTGTATCTCAGGGTGTCATTTGTGGAGTCGAAAAAGTCAGCAATGGCACCTGGGTATACATCAAGCAAATAGTCAGTATTAGGTTCCTTCAGAAAATCAAAAGTTATTTTGTTCTGCAGAGTATCCAGCCTAAGCCCAAGGTCTTGTTGAACTGTATCCTGATTAATCATTTTAAACAAGCTGGTATCCATTACCCTAATTGGAATATTTGTGCTAAGACTAAAATTTTCTTCAAAGTTGATATTACCCCTATGGCTAGGGGTTAATAGTAGGGAATCTGGCTCCAGGGCCCGGGTTTTGATTGTAAAAGTGTCTGTAATTCCCAATTTTTCTTCTATTACGTGGAAAACAAGTGAATCTCTTTCGAAGGGAGTAAACCAAAAGTTAAGGGTGTCTCGTTCCGGATCTTTGGCAATTAGTGTTCGAACGCTGTCTGGAATAAAACTTTTAGATACTATTCTCACATTTTCCGGATGCCCGTTAAATCCAAATAAAATTCTATTGGCTGAAGCCAGGGTTGGGGTTATGGCACTGTATTCCGGTATCTCTTTAAACAGGGTTAAGGTATAAACAGAATCTGTTGGCAGGACTACAGTATCCGTAATGAACCCTATTTTATCCGTTTTAGGGTCGAACAAGTTATTCTTGTCCTCATCCTTGATGGCCCTGATGGCATATTTTCCTGCTTTAAGATTGTTTAACCTAAAAGCAGTGGCGCTATCGAGGGTATTGGTTAGATAATAAGGAGGTTTATTAAAAGGAACTGAGTCATTATACGAAGTATCAATTTCATATAGCATTACACTAACAAATTGGTCTGCCGTCTTATTAAATGCATCCCGGACTATACCGCCCACACTCAGCGAATCTATGTAACTTCCTGTTGAAAAAACATAACTTAAAAAGCTGTTGGGATTGTTTTCGTTATTGTCTACTATACTCTGGCCAAAATTTAAGGTGTAGGTGGTGTTGGGTCTGAGGGTATCCTTAAGTGTTATTTCGATGTATTTGCTGGCTCCTCCTTGTGGGGAAATAATAGGTTGATATTTCAAAGGAGGAGATATAATCAACTGATTTTGAATATCTTGTAATTTTATGTATTCATCAAAATACAATCGTATTCTTTTCTCATCAAAATCTATAGAGAAATTTTCAGGATCGCTATCTATCAAAACTGGAGGGGTTACATCCTTGGGGCCTCCGGTTGGACTTCCGCGACGGGCACATTGATAACAAACCAACAAAACCAGAAGGAAGAAGGAAGCGGATAGAAACCGTCTGAGGTATATCATCATCAATGTCTATGGGGCAAAGAAACAATTAATTTCAAGAATTGTAAAATTACGGAACAACGGCCATGGCCGCAATGTATATACTGATCCCACGAGCCTTAAGTAGGGCGTTACAACAAGCTTCCATAGTGCCCCCCGTGGTTATGACATCATCTACCAATAGGATGTTTTTTCCCTCTAACAGTTGAGGATTGGTTATTTGGAATAGTTCCGTAATATTTTCGGACCGATACCAGCGGTTCTTTTTTGTCTGTGTTTTGGTATCTGCAGTCTTGATTAATATGTTTTCCCTGTATTCTGCCTGGAGATAATACGCCAGACGTTTACCAAAATTGGTAAGCTGGTTATACCCTCTTTTCCTTAGCTTCCTTTTGTGAAGGGGGACAGGGATTACAAAGTGAATATTCTCAAGGCTTTTTTGACTTTTTAGCTGAGATCCGAACCAATCCCCAAGAAAAATTCCAATATCCTGTTGATTTCTGTATTTTAAGTAATGAATCAGGTTTTGAACAATACCTTTTTCCGTATAGTATAGAAAAGCAGCAGCTTTTTTAATTACCGTTCGTCCATAAAATATACGATCAACGGCATTTTCTTCGTTAAAGTTAAATTCGGTGAGGGGTAATTGATTTCGACAAACTGTACACAGCTGCTTTTCTCCTCGATATAATCGCACATTACATCCAAAACACAAGTGGGGCAACAGGATGGTGTTGATATCATTTACTATATTTGATAGCTTGGAATAATACAAATCTTACGAGTAAACCTACGTATAACTTAGCCTAATTGAATGGACATTCAAGATAATAAATTCAATTATAAAATCATCCTTGCTGCTTTGGTAGCGGTGATCCTCGGGATCTTGATTGCCTTTTACTACAGCTATGCCCAATCTAAGGCGCAAATCGACTATCTTCAGGAAGAAAAAGGGCTGTTGGTCAAGGATTTAACCTTGATGAAAACCGAGGTTGATCGCCTCTCAGCATTAAACGAGGTAAATGAGATAGAGTTACAGGATTCCAAATACAGAGTGCAACAACTACTTGACTCAGTTGGGCGTCTTAATTTTACCGTAGCCAAATTACGTGAAACCAGAAAAGAATTACGGGTTCTGGAGGCCAGTTTCGATTCATTGAAGCTGAAAAATAATTTCCTTCAGTATAACAATATGCAGCTGGCAGACAAGTACGAGGAAACTCGTAAAATGATAGAGGAATTAAGAGGAAAAAGCAGTTCTCTTGCCGAAGCCGAAGCACTATTGCGCAAGAAAAACCAGGAATTGAGCAAGGAATTGCGAATAAAGAGCTACGTAAAACTTGAAAATGCCGAAGGAAGTGGTTTCAGGCTCAGAAGTGGCCGTGTCATCAAAACCAACAAAGCATCTACTATTGAGAAATTAAGGGGCTGCGTCACCATTATGGCTGATCCTAGCTCTAGTACTACAGAAAAAGTACTATACTACCAGTTTCTAGGCCCAAACATGCAGGTAATAGAGGATAATGCCAATACCATATCCGTTAGCGGAAATATCTACAGCAAGCGCGTTGAGCTGATTTACTTAGGTGAGGAGATGAGTGTTTGTGATTTCATTACAATTCCTGAGGGA
>CBDUAW010000223.1:0-4721 GCA_965365215.1 uncultured Eudoraea sp.
TGCTCGAATTCTCGGCCATTTTAGGCATTATTTCCTTAACCACATTCACCATTCCAAAAAAGTTAATTTGCATATCGTCCTTAAAAGTATCAAGACTCATCATTTTAAATGGTTTCAGGTTGATACTCCCAGGGCAATATACAAATCCATCCAAAGAATCGGGCAGTAAACTTGCATCGAGGGTATCTGCCGTAACATCAAAAGGAATATGCTTGTGCGCTATCCCGGATAAACCATCTGTTGTCCTGGAGGCGATGGTAAGATTGTGGTCTTCGTGTAATAGCTCTGCCAGGGCCAGTCCTATTCCATGGGATCCACCTATGAGTAAAATATTTTTTTTCATTCTAAAAAGAGTTAAAAGTTAATTGGGAGGGGATTGATTTAAGTGAGCCAAATGTTTCGATTAGCTTGGTTCCCCTATATTCAAAAATTTTTATCAGTTGCGGTTTTACCAGGATGGGGTGCATCCAATTTCCCAGAAAGCCCAAAGGGAGTTTATAATGTATGATATCTTCCATTACCACACCACCCTCCACGGCTTTAATAAAGTGTTTGTGATGCCACAGGGCATAGGGTCCAAACCGTTGTTCGTCCACAAAGTACTCTCCCTGCTTAACATGGGTAATTTCTGTTACCCACTTGGTAGTAATCCCTGCAAAAGGGGATACTTTATATTGAATTATTTGACCTGGATACATGTCCTTATCAGCTCCTGAATGGATATGGAAGCCCATGTGTTCCGGGGTAATAACCTTGAGATTTTTTGGATTTGAAAGGAACTCCCATGCAGTTTTTTCAGATATGGGAAGGCCCTGAATAGCATGAAGCTGGTATATGCGCATTTTCTCTTTTTAACAAAGATAATTTAAAAACGTTTAACATAAAATAATATATGTTAAACAAAAATTAATTCTTGATGGATAACTATCCTTCAAGTTCACAGGCCTTCCCCCATATATCTTAAATAAGAGGGTTTATACCCATTAGTTACTCTTCTAAAGGACAATTTTTGTAATTTTCAGGGAAGAGAGCAGTATATGTTAAGGGGGATTCTAATACTATTTTTAATTGTGCCATTGTCTCTACTGGCACAGCTAAACGTTGCAACCAAAGGAACCCTGCCCGATGAAGTTCCTGAAACCTCAGGCCTGGTCTTTGTCAATAGCAGGCTCTATACCCATAATGATTCTGGCAATACGCCCCAGCTTTTCGAAATAGATACCTTAAGCTTACAAGTTAGCAGGACCATTACGGTAGAAAATGCCCAGAATGTGGATTGGGAGGATTTAGCCTTAGATGACAACTATTTCTATATTGGTGATATAGGAAATAACAATGGAGATCGACGGGATCTTGTTATTTATCGGGTTTCCGTAGGGGAAGTGGAAACCTCCGATGTAGTTATGGCAGAGCAGATAACCTACGCCTATGAGGATCAAATTTCTTTTGACAGTAGTCCAAATAGTGATTGGGATGCGGAAGCCCTCGCGGTACTGGGGGATGAGCTTTTAGTCTTCACCAAGGAGTGGCAACAAATGGGATCGAAAGTATATACAATTCCCAAAACACCGGGAAATTACACAATAACTCCCGTAGCTTCCCTTTCCGTAAATGGTTTGGTCACGGCTGCTACCTATAATGATGCCACGGAAGTACTTTATCTCCTTGGCTATTCACAACTTTTACAACCCTTTTTGTACAAAGTAGAAAACTTAACTACTATTGCAGGCCTTAACACTGCAGGGGAGAAAATCAATTTAATCGCTGGATTCTCCCAGGCCGAAGGGCTTACGCAGGTTAGTGAAAATCGATATTTGTTTAGTTCAGAAGAATTTAACAGTAGCAGTCCGCCGCTAGATTTGCCTGCTACCCTTTATGGTTTTAATACAGCTGATTTTGTTGAAGAAGCAAATCCGGGAGGAGGCGACCCTCCCCCTCAGGAAGGAGCGGGGGGGCTGTCTTTTTATATCCCTTTTGGGGAGAAGATGCTGGAGTACAGTTTGGATTCCCCTGAGGAAATTCAGGCGCGTGCTATCTTTGACACCTCCGGCCGAAGGGTAAACTATCTGGTGGGGAATGCGATACAGGGCAGTAGCATAGATCTCTCAACTTTAGGCAGCGCTGTTTATTATCTAACCTTTTACCTGCAGACAAGGACCATATCCAAGCCTTTTTTTCTGGACTAAAAACAGGCAGTTCTGATTTTATTTAAGGATTTGTTAACAATTAGCCTATCGCTTTATATTTAGCTTTGTGGGAAACACAAAAACCTGATTCTTATGAAAAAATCAATGCTCATTCTGTTTACAGTTATGATTTCCCTTTCAATGTCTGGGCAAATCAGCACCCCAGCGCCAAGCCCTTTTTCAAAAATTAAGCAAAAAGTAGGGCTAACGGATGTTACCCTGGAGTATTCCCGCCCTTCTATGAAAGGAAGAACCATTTATGGAGGCCTTGTTCCATTCGACAAAATATGGCGTACAGGAGCAAACGCCAGGACTAAGATTACCTTCAGTGATGATGTAGTAGTATCTGGTCAGACCCTTAAGGCTGGCTCATATGCTATTTTCACCAAACCAGGCGCAAGCAGCTGGGAGGTTTATTTTTATACTGATACCAGCGGTGGGGGTACCCCACAGAATTGGGATGACAGTAAAGTTGCTGCCAAGGCCACAGCAGAAGTTTCTACTATGGAAATGGATGTAGAAACCTTTACGATGACTTTTGATGATCTCCATAATAACGGCGCCACTTTAGGGATGATCTGGGAAAAGACCTATGTTGGCGTTCCTTTTGAAGTACCTACTCAAGCCAAGGCTTCTGCAAGTATTGAATCGGCAATGAAGGGGCCTTCTGCAAATGATTACTTTTCAGCAGCCATGTACTACTTTCAGGAAGGAATGGATATGGGGAAAGCCAAAGAATGGATCGATAAAGCAGTTGCTATGAACGAAAATGCATTTTGGATGAGCAGGCAGCAATCTCTGATCTATGCCAAAATGGGAGATAAAAAAGGCGCAATTGCCGCTGCTAAAAAATCTCTTGAAGCTGCCAAGGCGGCTAAAAATGATGACTACATTAAAATGAATATGGACTCCTTGAAAGAGTGGGGGGCTATGTAGTATAGCAAAACTCAAAGAAAGCCTCCGCCATCATTCGCGGGGGCTTTTTTTATGGGTTCAAGGGTGGCCTGTTATGCAGGCGGTCAAATACCTCCAGGATAAATGCCAAGAGAACTACCAGGCCACATCCAAAAGCATTTAACCACAAATACGACATCCAATCCAGACTAAACCCAATAATTACCAGAATTTGCGTAATGATGGCCGCAATAAAAACGGAATTTCCCTTGATAAACTTAAAGAAAAAGGCCAGCAGGAAGATGCCCAGTACATTTCCGTAAAAAATAGATCCAATAATATTCACCAACTGGATTAGATTGTCAAAAAGGTTGGCCACACAGGCAATAATTATTGCTATAATACCCCATAGCAACGTAAAGCCCTTTGAAACCGTAACAAAATGTTTATTAGTAAATGAACCTTTTTTATGCCTTTTATAAAGGTCTAAAGCGGATATTGTGCCCAGTGCATTTAGTTCCGAGGCTGTAGAAGACATGGCGGCCGATAAGATTACCGCCAGTAAAAGACCTATGAGTCCCCTGGGCAGGTAATTGAGGATAAAATGAATAAAGACATAATCCTTGTCATTGGTTTCCACCGCTGTATCTGCCTTTGAAATAAGGGCCCTGGCCGTTTCTCTATTGTTCTTTTCCTGTAAATTAATATCTACAATGAGTTGTTCTGCCTCTTCAATCTTCTCCGGATCATTTGTGTCCAGGGCTTCTGCATATTGATTCTGAGCCTTTTTCTTTTCCTCTTCCAAAAGCCTATGATCAGCCTGCAGCAAAGAATAATCTTCCGCAAATGCTGATTCCTGTATGGCTGTGGTTGCCGCCGGGTTAAAATTTAAGGGGGAGGCATTAAATTGATAAAACACAAAGACCATGACTCCCACCAGTAAAATAAAGAATTGCATGGGGATCTTAAAGATTGCATTGAAAATAAGCCCTAGTTGACTTTCCCGAATTGATTTGCCGGAAAGGTATCGTTGTACCTGACTCTGATCGGTCCCAAAATAGGCCAGTGCAAGAAACAGCCCACCCGTAATGCCACTCCAGAAGGTATACCTGCTGGTGGTATTAAAATCAAAATTCAGAATTTCGAGCTTCCCATTGGCTCCGGCAATGTCCATCGCCTTATCGAAGGTAATATCATTAGGCAGGTACCCGAGGATAAAGAAGAAAGCCATGATCATTCCGGTCATGATGATGAACATCTGCTGCTTATGTGTTACGCTTACAGCTTGGGTGCCACCGGATACCGTATAAATGATAACTAAAAGACCAATTATTATATTGAGGGTTCTGAGGTCCCAGCCCAAAACTGCAGAAAGGATTATGGAGGGTGCAAAAATGGTAATACCTGCTGCCAGACCGCGCTGAATAAGAAAAAGTATTGCGGCCAGGGTTCTTGTTTTCAGGTCAAAACGCTTCTCCAGGAATTCGTAGGCAGTGTAGACTTTAAGCTTGTGATATATGGGTATGAATATTATACATATAATTATCATTGCCAAAGGCAGTCCAAAGTAGAATTGTACAAAACCCATCCCATCATGAAAAGCCTGCCCCGGGGTTGAAAGAAAAGTAATTGCACTGGCCT
>CBDUAW010000224.1:0-4713 GCA_965365215.1 uncultured Eudoraea sp.
GCCATCCCAATGGCTAATTTGGAAACGGTTCTGGCGCTATTCAACAACATTCGCAGTTTGCGATACAAGAGTGAAGAATTAGGTTAAATTCTATGGCCAGGATACATTAGGCTAAAAGTCTGTTAAGCATTCTGCAATTTTTCAATAAGTGATTGAGGGCATCGAATTGGTTTTCTGGTGATTTTATCCATAAAGGCCAAAACCGTGTTGGCCTCGACCAGAACATCCCCCGATTCATTATATATTTTGTAGTCAAATTCTATCTTAACTGTGGGTATTTTTTTTAAGGTTGTAACTACTGTAATCAAGTCGTCATAAACCGCAGATTTTTTAAATTTTAGCTCCAGAGAAACTACGGGTAAGATGATCCCGTCATTTTCCATGTTTTTGTAAGAAATTCCCAAATTGCGCAACCACTCTACACGGCCCATCTCTAGGTATTGCGCATAATTGCCGTGATAAACCACTCCCATCTGGTCCGTTTCTCCATAGCGAATTCGAAAAGAAATTTCGTTAATATTCATGATTTATCGGTTAAAAACTTTATATTTAAGAGGTGACGAAAAACGGCGTCTCAACATGCGAAAAAAAAAGAAAAAATTCAACCCTAAATGATTTTTTTTTTAGAATTTTTGTTCACATATTTGTCACGCTTATAAGGGACCCTCAGAGGTCCTTTTTGAAACCAACAAACTGTAATCACTAACCAACTTTAACAGGTAACTTTAAAATGAGTGTAACTGCTAATTCCGTTTGGAACAATTGCTTGGTATTTATCCAAGATAATATCCAACCGCAGGCATTCAAGACGTGGTTTGAACCAATAAAACCTGTTAAGCTCACCGAAAATGCACTCAGTATTGAAGTTCCCAGCAAATTCTTTTATGAATGGCTGGAGGAACATTATGTAAAACTACTAAAAGTTGCCCTTACAAAGGAATTAGGTGAAAATGCCAAATTGGTCTATGTGATCAAAATGGAAAATACATATGGCAACCGGGAACCTTTTACTGAAAAAATTCCCAGTGCAAACAGAGGGCAGGTTTCGGCTCAGGAAATGGACGTTCCGATTAAATCAAAGAATCCAGAGTTAAAGAATCCTTTTGTAATTCCCGGGATCAGGAATATAAAGATCGAATCACAACTAAATCCCAATTATAATTTTGATAATTTTCTTGAAGGAGACTCCAACCGTCTGGCCCGTTCAGCAGGCATGGCTGTAGCGAATAAACCGGGGGGCACTTCTTTCAATCCGCTATTGATCTTTGGAGGGGTAGGACTAGGCAAAACGCATTTGGCACATGCCATAGGAGTTGAAATAAAAGACAAATATCCAGAACGGACAGTACTGTATATTTCAGCTGAAAAATTTACACAGCAATATATTGAATCGGTAAAGAAAAATACACGTAATGATTTCATCCACTTTTATCAGCTTATTGATGTGCTGATAATTGATGATGTTCAGTTTTTCTCTGGAAAATCAGGAACTCAGGATGTGTTCTTCCATATTTTCAATCACTTACACCAAAACGGGAAACAGGTTATTCTCACATCGGACAAGGCACCTGTAGATATGCAGGATATTGAACAAAGACTTTTATCTCGTTTTAAATGGGGCTTGTCTGCCGAATTACAGAATCCGGATTACGAAACCAGGATTTCCATCCTTAAAAATAAATTATACCGCGATGGAGTAGAAATGCCCGATGAGATTGTGGAATATGTTGCCAAACACATTAAAACAAATATCCGGGAGTTGGAAGGCGCTATCATATCTCTTATTGCCCAGTCGTCTTTTAATAAAAAGGATGTAACGCTTGAGTTAGCGCAACAAGTGGTTGAAAAGTTTGTAAAGAATACAAAGCGTGAAGTTTCCATAGACTACATTCAAAAAGTGGTATCTGACTATTTCGAAATGGATGTGGCCACCCTGCAATCTAAAACCAGGAAAAGGCATATTGTACAGGCCAGGCAGTTGGCGATGTTCTTTGCGAAAAAATTCACCAAAGCTTCGCTGGCGAGTATAGGTTCCCAAATTGGAAAAAGGGATCATGCCACTGTGCTCCACGCATGTAAAACAGTAGACAACCTTGCTGAAACCGATAAGCAGTTCAGGAAGTACATAGAGGATCTAACCAAGAAATTCTCATAATCCCTATGAAAATCAAGGTTTTAATGGTGTGCCTTGGGAATATATGCAGATCACCATTGGCTGAAGGAATTTTGCAATCCAAGGTTAATCCTGAAGCAGTATTCGTCTCTTCCGCAGGCACAGCCGGATATCATATTGGAAGCCCCCCGGACAGCAGATCTGTCACGGTGGCCCGGAAATATCAAATAGATATATCTGGTCAGCGTTGCCGACAATTCCTGATAGCTGATTTTGACCAATTCGATCTGATTTTTGCAATGGATAGGAGCAATCTTAACGATATCCTTAAGTTAGCTGAAAACGAAATGCAAAAAGGAAAAGTAAAACTACTTTTATCAGAATGTGATAACGATCTGGAAGAGGTACCCGACCCATACTATGGTGGTTCGGATGGATTTGAGTATGTTTATCGCTTGATAGATGAAGCATGCGAAACCCTTGCCGAGCGCTTATCTCAATAACCTTATATGACTCGCGAAACTGAAAAAGGAATACTTTACCTTATCCCAACTACTTTAGGGGAAACAGAGCCCCTTGAAGTTCTTCCGATTTCCATAAAAAGGGCTATAGAGAATATTGATCATTACATTGTTGAGAATGAAAAGTCGGCCAGAAGGTTTATTAAAAAAGTTAGTCCCAGAAAATCACAACCCGGTTTAAAGCTGCATCTTCTCAATAAGTTTACGGAGGTGGGAGACCTGCCAACATTTTTAGAACCCTGCCTGGAAGGATTTGATGTTGGGATACTATCGGAGGCCGGTTGTCCTGGAATTGCTGATCCAGGGGCGGAAGTAGTGATGTTGGCCCATAAAAAAAATATTCAAGTAGTTCCCTTGGTGGGGCCATCTTCTATTATTCTGGCCCTGATGGCCAGTGGCCTGAACGGGCAGAGTTTTGCCTTTAATGGATATTTACCTATTGAAAAATCCGATAGAAAAAAGGCCATTAAACAATTTGAAAAGCAATCCAGAGCACAAAAGCAGGCCCAGATCTTTATAGAAACTCCCTATCGCAATGATAAGTTGTTACAGGAATTGCTAAGGACCCTTGGCGGCGAATGTTTGTTGTGTGTGGCCTGTGATCTTACCCTCCCGTCACAATATATCCTGACAAAGTCCATAACACAATGGAATAAGGGAACGCTGCCTGACTTGCACAAGAGGCCGGCGATCTTTATTATACAGGCGTAGCTTACTAAATAAAGCCCTGGTAATTCCAGGGCTTTGCTATTTTAAACTGTTCACATTAAACTTTCGGATTCCGCTGTGGGGGTACCAAAGAAACATCATAACCTGAGAATTTTTTGATATAATCCCCAATTGAAGTTCCATAGGCATCCTGAACATCGAGCTCTCCATATGACCTCAGATATTTCTTTACATTACCCGCACCGGCCAGGTGAGCGGCCGCAAGGATACCCGACTCCGTAATTTCCACGCCTTTAATGCGCTTACCAACAAAGCGGTTAATTTCCCTTCTTAAGATCCATTTGTTTCTGGCTACATTAGTGCGGAACACCTTTTCCTGCAGCCTGGGATCATTAAGAAACTGCGTGGCATTATAAACTCCCATCAATTGCAGTGTGCCCACACCAAATTGATACTTACCAAGATAACCCAAAGTATTAGTGGTAAAATAGTTCCCCTGCGATTCTTTGAATGCAAGGGCTTCCTTGAATCCAATGTATGAACTACCTATAAATGGGGGGATTACCAAGTTGGGTTGCGAAATGGTTTTGTTTTTGGGGAACAAAACCAAAGTAGGTTCTTTTACTATTAACGACTCGGGCACCTTTACAGTGCTATTTGCATTGTGAAACCCGAAACTCGCTAAAATAAAAATCATGGTAAGCAGACTGATTATGCTTAACCATCTTCTCATATAAGTGTTTTCTTAAGACTTATAGTCAAAAAACAGACTTGCTTAAATTTCACAATACAAAGATACGCTCCAAATCTTCAAAAGTCTCAAAATTATCATAAAATTGATGACTTTTGGATCATTTGTAGGAAAACACGGATAAGCTGCCTAACGGTTAATATTTTGCCCGTTTATCCAGCGGACGTAATGCACTTTATTTCGGTTGTGTTGCGCAAGAGATTCTGCGAATTTATGGTACCCAAATCGTTCCACGTTAGCCACCATATAAAGGAAATTATGGTCCTCCGGATTCAATACTGCTTCTATTGCAGATATGTCGGGCATGGTGATAGGGCCTGGAGGTATACCCGCATATTTATATGTGTTATAAGGAGAATCCAATTCCAGGTCCTTATAGAGTACCCTTTTTATGACAGTATCAAAATTACCGCTGTGTTTTTTCAAGGCAAAGATCACAGTGGGATCTGCCTGTAACAACATATTGCGCTCCAGCCTGTTTAAATAGAGTCCGGCCACTCGCGGACGTTCTTCCACCTTAGTGGTTTCCTTATGGACAATAGAAGCCAAAGAGATCACCTGTTGGGGAGTAAGGCCTTTTGACCTTGCCTTTTCCATTCTGGTATCGTTCCAGAATCGTTTGTATTCTGTTAACATCCGGTCCCGGAACTCATCGGCGG
>CBDUAW010000225.1:0-4691 GCA_965365215.1 uncultured Eudoraea sp.
CCTATCTGCCGTGCCGGATCAAAGCTACTCACATAAATAAAGTCGTTTTCATTTAACTGGTTGAAGATATTACTGGTAACCCGGTCTTTTTTCCCCTTTTTCAGGTATTTGTATTTAAATTCATTAAAGCCTTTACTGGCATTTGGAACAATAAACATCCCCATAAAGAACATCAGCACGGCAATTATAGAAGCCCCAATCCAGTATGGTCTTAGAAATCGCCCATAGGAGACCCCGGAACTCAGGATGGCAACTATTTCCGTATTACTCGCCAGTTTAGAGGTAAAAAAGATGATGGATAGGAATAGGAATATGGGAAACAGCAGGCTGCCAATGTAGATGGTAAAATTCAGGTAATAGACAATAATCTCGTTCAGCGGCGCTTCATTATCTATCATTTTCCCGATCTGCTCGGCCAGGTTCAGCATTATCCCAATGGGGATGAACAGCAGCAACATCATCCCAAAAGTGACCAGGTATCGCTTCAGTATGTATCTATCCAGTATTGTCAAAACTATAAGCGCTTATCCATTTGTTTAACCATCACTCGCTTCCACTCAGCGAAATCCCCGGCAATAATATGCTCCCGGGCTTCCCGTACCAACCGAAGATAAAACCCAAGGTTATGTATGGTGGCAATCTGCTTTCCAAGATACTCATTAGCGGCAAACAAATGCCGTAAATAGGCCTTGGAATACTCTTTGTCCACAAAGGTAGTCCCCTTTTCATCTATTGGGGAAAAGTCATTTTCCCATTTCTTATTCTTGATATTGATAGTTCCCTCCTCGGTAAAGAGCATCCCATTCCTGGCATTACGAGTAGGCATCACACAATCGAACATATCTACGCCAAGGGCAATATTTTCCAAAATATTGATAGGAGTTCCTACCCCCATCAGGTATCTGGGTTTATCCTCCGGCAGGATATCACAAACCACCTCCGCCATTTCGTACATCTCCTCTGCAGGTTCTCCAACAGACAGGCCTCCAATGGCATTTCCAAGGGCACCGGCATTGGCGATATACTCTGCAGACTGTTTGCGTAGGTCCTTATAAACCGAGCCCTGTACTATGGGAAAAAATACCTGCTCATACCCGTAGTTATAAGGTAATTTCTCCAAATGGGTCATACACCGGTCTAACCACCGGTGCGTCATATGCATAGAGCGTTTAGCGTATTGATAATCGCATGGATAGGGGGTGCACTCATCAAAAGCCATGATGATATCGGCCCCGATGGTCCGTTGTATTTCCATCACATTTTCAGGGGTGAACAGGTGCAGGGAACCGTCAATATGCGATTTAAATTTTACGCCCTCTTCTTTGATCTTCCGGCTTGCGGATAGGGAATATACCTGGTAGCCCCCGCTATCGGTAAGGATATTCCGATCCCATCCCATGAATTTATGCAACCCGCCGGCCTCCTTTAATATGGCTGTTTTGGGCCTCAGGTAGAGATGATAAGTGTTCCCGAGAATAATATCGGGATCTATCTCATCCCTCAATTCGCGCTGATGCACTCCTTTTACCGAAGCTACCGTCCCAACCGGCATAAATATGGGCGTACGGATAGTACCATGAGCTGTTTCGAGTACAGCAGCCCTGGCCTTACTTCCCGGATCCTTATGTGTTAATGTGAACTTCAATCCCAATTTTCAAAAAGCAAAGATAGGCAACCTTAGTAAAGCAGTTCCTTAACAAATCAATAAAGTTTCCAGGGCTTGCAATCGTTGATAAAAACTAATAACTCCTATTGGAGAAGCAAAAGTTTGCCATTACTTTTGGCCACAATAAAATGAAATTTCCATGCCTGAATTACAAGAATTAACTGCCCTCGCTACACAGGTTAGAAGGGATATTGTACGAATGGTGCACAAGGTTAACTCCGGGCATCCGGGAGGTTCCCTTGGATGCACTGAATTCTTTGTTGCCCTCTTCAATGAAATCCTGGAATTAAAGGACGGATTTGATATGGACGGGAAAGATGAGGACTTGTTTTTCCTTTCCAACGGACATGTTTCCCCTGTTTACTACAGTGTTTTGGCCAGAAGGGGATATTTCCCGGTTGAGGAACTGAATACCTTTCGGCTAATCAATTCAAGGCTGCAGGGCCACCCCACCACTCATGAAGGCCTGCCCGGGGTGCGTATTGCCTCAGGATCCCTGGGACAGGGAATGTCTGTGGCCGTTGGAGCCGCCCTGGCAAAGAAACTAAATAAAGATCCCCACATTATCTATAGCCTGCATGGCGATGGGGAACTACAGGAAGGTCAGAACTGGGAAGCGATTATGTTTGCAGCCGGAAATAAGGTTGATAACCTGATTGCAACTATTGACCACAATGGCCAGCAAATAGACGGGCCCACTGATAAGGTTTTACCCCTGGGCAACCTTAAGGCCAAATTTGAAGCCTTTGGCTGGCATGTTTTGGAAATAAAAGAAGGCAATGATCTGGGAGCTGTTATTGCAGGCCTGAAAGAGGCCAAAAAACATACCGGGAAAGGGAAACCAGTGTGTATTATCATGGATACGGTAATGGGTAATGGTGTAGATTTTATGATGCATACCCATGCCTGGCATGGCAAAGCCCCCAATGATGAACAGTTGGCTGTGGCCCTGGCCCAGAATCCGGAAACCTTAGGTGATTACTAATCCATTAATACGATAGATGAAAAAATATACAGATCAGGGGAAAAAAGATACGCGAAGTGGATTTGGTGTTGGACTGGCAGAATTAGGCAGAAAAAATGACAAGGTCGTAGCCTTATGTGCGGATCTGGTAGGTTCCCTTAAAATGGATGAATTTATTTCAGAAAATCCCGAACGCTTTTTTCAGGTGGGGATAGCGGAAGCCAATATGATGGGGATCGCTGCAGGCCTAACGATAGGGGGATATATTCCCTTTACCGGTACCTTTGCGAACTTCTCCACCGGGCGGGTATACGATCAGATAAGGCAATCTATTGCCTATTCGCACAAGAATGTTAAAATTTGTGCTTCCCATGCCGGAATTACCCTGGGGGAGGATGGTGCCACGCATCAGATCCTGGAAGACATCGGCCTTATGAAGATGCTGCCCGGGATGACAGTAATAAACCCATGTGATTTTAACCAGACCAAAGCAGCCACCATAGCTATTGCCGAACACCAGGGGCCTGTGTATCTGCGATTTGGCCGTCCAAAAGTCGCCAATTTTACCCCGGTTGATCAGGAATTTAAAATAGGAGAAGCGCTAGTGCTTAATGAGGGTACGGATGTTACCATTGCTGCCACCGGGCATTTGGTCTGGGAGGCGCTTCTTGCCGCTGAAGCGCTTGAAGGTCAGGGAATTTCTGCCGAGGTAGTAAACTTTCATACCATTAAACCCCTGGACGAGGCAACGCTTTTAAAATCGGTAAGGAAAACAGGGTGTATTGTCTCTGCGGAAGAACATAACTACCTTGGAGGGCTGGGAGAGAGTATTGCCCGCACCCTGGCCATTCACCACCCTACCCCACAGCAATTTGTAGCTACACAAGATACTTTCGGGGAGAGCGGTACGCCAGATCAACTTATGGAAAAATACGGTTTGAACAATAAAGCTATTGTGGGCTCCGTTTTAGAGGTGTTAAAAAAGAAGGCGTAATCCTGGTATCGTTTTTGATGCCTTATATGCCATAACAAACGAACACATTATGAGAAAAACACTTCTAATGGTGGTACTGGTGCTTATTGGCACAGCCGCCTATGCCCAGAAAGGTCCCGGTTTTGGAATTAAAGCAGGACTAAATTACAACGCTAACGGTGATTATATCGAATCTGCTCAGGAAGCGGCCAGAAATCCCGACCGAAATGTAGGCTATCACATTGGTTTTTACGGAAAACTTGGCAATCAGCTTTACCTGAGGCCGGAAATTATGTACACTAAGACCAAATCGGACTACAATGGGGACGATTTTGACATGAGTAAGCTGGATGTCCCTGTATTGGTAGGGACCAAGGTTATAGGACCATTGCATGTATTTGCGGGACCTGCCTTTCAGTATATCCTGAACCAGAAATTTGACGGCATCACCATAGACGATGTTGAAAATGACTTTACCGTAGGCCTGCATATAGGTGCCGGGGTTAATCTCGGTAATATTGGAATTGACCTGCGCTACGAGAGAGGGTTTAGTGAAAATGAAGCGCGTTTTATCAACTCCAATATTACTTCCGTACCGGAAAGTAGAATTGATACGCGGCCAGACCAGATCATTCTCAGCTTATCGATTAATTTGTCGAAAAACAACAACTAAAATAAAAACCCTGCTCTCTGGAGCAGGGTTTTCTTTTCTATCAGGAATTATCACGGTCCAGATAGTCCGGGATGCCATCATTATCCCCATCCGGGAAGGTAATATTCCCTTGGTCGTCAATAATTATTTCATCGCGTGTTGGCGTTCCATCCTGGTCGTCATCCGGATCAATATGGTTTGGAAATGCAGGCGAGCCTGCGGCTTCTTCTTGTTTTCTGTCTGTATTGTCATTGGTAACATCCCCGTCCCCGTTAAGATCTTCTAAAATTGAAGGGATCCCATCATTGTCGTAATCCGTATCCTCTATAAATAACCCTACCTCCACTTTAAAGATCAGCGGCGAGTACGAAGGCACCCCGGCAACTGTATTGTTAAAATAGCCCAGGCCGGAAGGTAAAAACATAAGACCAATACC
>CBDUAW010000226.1:0-4661 GCA_965365215.1 uncultured Eudoraea sp.
TCCTGTACCAGTCTTAAATTCACCCCATTTTCAATTAAATGCGTAGCATAGGAATGCCTGAGGGTATGCGGCGTTACCCGTTTACCAATACGGGCTCGGCGGCAGGAACGTTTTAAAAATGCACGAATGCTGGAGGCGCTGTATTTCCCTCCCTTTTCTCCTTGAAATAGAAAGTATTTTGGTTTATAACTACTAACATAATTAATCAGGAGCGGAACCACACTTTCTGCCAAAACCACATAGCGGTCTTTCCGCCCCTTCGATTGCGACACCCTCAGCCGATCAAGGTCAATGTGAGCTAATCGCAAATCTAGCACCTCGCTGATACGCAAACCGCAAGAATATAGAACGGCCAGGATTGTCCGGTGTTTCAAATTATTGGTCACCCGCAACAGGTCAATGACCTCCTCTTTGCTCAGGACCACAGGTAACAATCTGCTTTTTACAGGCCGTTTTATCACGCCGGGTTCAATCTTGCTTTCGGTAAACCGATCTCCGAAATGCTTTAGGGCACTGACCAGTTGGCGATGCGTGCTGATGCCATATTTTCTGCGTCTTACCACTACTTCAACAAAACGTTGAACAACCGCATTATCCAGTTCTGTTAGGGGCCTGTCCTTCCAATAAAGCAAAAGGAAAACGATAAAACTCCGATAGGTTGCTACCGTAGAGGAGCTTAAACGCAAGCCACCTAAATATTGCGAATATAATTTCAGGATAGCCCGCTGCCTGGGGTTTAGCAGGGATTCAAAATTCTTATGAATAGGTTTGCCCAAAGCCAGATTCAGTATTTGGTATTGAAAATTAAATGAACCACCTGAAAAATTCTTGCAGTTAAATGAAATACCTCCTCAGGTTCGTCTGCTATATTCTAAGCAAGGGCAGGATTACCTTTGGTTTTCCTTAGTGCGCAATGTTGCAAATACAAAACCACGAGCTGTTGCCCGGGTTCTTCATTTCACTCCAAATCTCAAACGAGGTTTGGCTTTTCCATAAAATAAAGAAGCACGCCAAATGGCGTGGTCCTGTGAGTGTAGTGACCCTGCCTTTGTCGGCAGGCTCGACAGGATTGGCTAACGCCTTTCCTGACAAAGCTCCGCTCAAAACGTATCAGGCTCGTCTGCCGTAGCGTAGGCGAAGGAAGGATTGGCTAACGCCCTTCCTGACAAAGCTCCGCTTTGAAAATAGTCCAAACAAAAAAACGCTCAAGCAAGCTTGGCGTTTTTTCTTATTGAACTATTTATTCGTGACCTCGGCAGGATTCAAACCTGCAACCTTCTGAGCCGTAATCAGATGCGCTATTCAGTTGCGCCACGAGGCCTTATAGGCCCGGAAAATATTCCGGGGCTGCAAATATATTTCTTTTTAAATTTAAGGCAAAATAACTGACCACTTTCCATGGATTTTAAATCGTATATAAGGGATATTCACAATTTTCCGGAGCCAGGGGTTTTATTCAAAGATATTAGCCCTTTGCTTAAGGATAAACAAGCTTTTAAAGCGGCCACCAATGCACTGCTGCAAATGGTCAACGGACAACAGATAGATAAGGTCATAGGGATAGAAAGCAGGGGTTTTTTCTTTGCCCCCCTGATGGCTTTTGAACTCAATGCGGGCTTTGTACCGGTTAGAAAGGTAGGCAAGCTTCCGTCAGATAAAATTAGCAAGACCTATGCCCTGGAGTACGGTAATGATACCCTGGAAATTCATTCGGATAGTATTGTGGCCGGAGACCGTGTCCTGATCCACGATGATGTTTTGGCTACCGGAGGCACAGCTAAGGCTACTTGCGAATTAATTGAAACCCTTGGGGGTACCATAGTGCAGTGCAATTTTTTACTGGAGCTAGAATTTCTAAAGGGCGCGGATCGCCTGGAAGGCTATCCTGTTCAATCCCTGGTAAAGTATTAAGACAATGCCCGGATAGTGACGAAGTAGCGCCAAGCTACCACCGCCATTTGCCATTTGGAGGCCTTAGACAAGTCTAATTGCTTTTTGGAATAGGAGGGGAGCAGCAGTTTATTGAGCCTGGCGAGGGATTTGAAAAGCACTGATTTCATTCCCGTAAAGATAAGGATATATTAAAACAACACAGGCTGCCATTGGGCAGCCTGATCATTTTAAGTGTATAGCCGATGATAACACTTACACAATGATCATAATTAGAACAAACAATAAATACAATAATAGTTTAGCAAGTGTTATCATGAGAATAGTCCTTTTTTTGGTTAAACAATTAATTACGAAATGAAAATAAACGAATCCCCATCTTCCTTCCAAACGATTTGTAGAAAAATAATAAAATTAGATACAATATTGTAAGGATAAATCCTATTATTATTTAATATAGTAATTTGTTTTTCTTGGATAGGGTTACAAAATATAATGTAAACGAGATAAAATATTATGATCTATAATTTCTGTAGGGCGAATTTTTTAAAAATTGACGAATCCAGGACAAAAATGCGTAAAAATTCACCCTATTTTCCCAGATCCATCTTTTGTACAAAAAAAAACCACCTATTTTTAAAGGTGGTTTTTCAGATTGGATAGTTTAATAGATTGGTTAGTCTGGTGTTCCTTAATTCTTTTTTGTTTTCACCTCAACTACCCCGTCTTTTGCTTTGTTCCCGTATTTCTCTACGGCTTTATCGCCTTTATATACATTAATGGTTTCAATGTCTTTTGGTGATATCGCTTTAAACTCCTCCCTGCTCATTTCTTTACCATCTACGATAAAGAGCGGCTCTTCTCCTTCTTCGGTATCTATAAAGACAAACCCGCTGCCATCTCCTTCAATGATTTCGATGTCGTGGTCATCGTCAGAATCCTTGAGGATAAATACATTTTGGTCTTCGCCTTTCTTTAACTTTTTAATTCTTATGCGTTTGCCGTCGGGGTTCTCCTTCTTCATTTCCTCAAATTCTTCCTCGGTTACTTCCTCTCCATTAATCTTTATGATCTCTTTTCCGTCTTCCATCTCCACAACCACTTCCATCATTTCTTCTCCGCCTTCTCCAAACCACACGTTCACATCTTCATCGCCCCCTATCCTCATTTTTTTGATAACATGGGTCCCATGTACACCTTCATGTTCTTCATCATCATCTGTTTCAATGACGATCTTCTTGCTGTAGTTCCTGCCTTTTCCTACGGCATGAGAACTGTGTTTCCCCATTTTAATACTAAACCCAATTTGCCGTTCTTCTCCTCCATCCGCCAGGGTAAAGACAAAGGTTTCAATAGGTTCATCTCCGTTAAGGCTGTAACTGCCGCTTTTACCGTTTTTGTCCTTATAACTGGCATTGATCGCAATGATTTCTCCGGCAGTGTTTCTCTTAAGGCCCTTGAATTTTAAATCCACGCCCCGTTCTTTCATAAACTTGGCGTCAGATGCCATTTGTTCATCGGTATAATCCTTATCGATCAGGATCTGGATTTTTTCAATTTTCACCTCCACCTTCTTTTCTTCAACCTGAGCTACCACCCGGGTATTAAAGGTGAAGACAAAGGCGATCAAAAGCGGGATGATGATCATAAATTTCATGGCATTTTTTTGGCTCGATTTAGATTTGTGTAACATGACTATTCGTTTTTTAATTAGTGAATTGTAAAATTGATTGGTCATTGGGGGGCACCACTTGTTTGAGGATACCCGCAACAATGCGTATTGATAACTTCTTAGTGATCTGGTATTCCGGATTGCACTGGAGTCGGCCAGGAATTCAAGGTTTTGCTGTATTTGAATACGATACAACCAGCTGAAAGGGTTAACCCACAGTATTATGGTCACCAGATGGGCCAGGATAACGTCAATGGAATGCCTTTGGGAGCAATGTGCTTTTTCGTGTTGTTTTATGGCCTCTAATTCTGCTTCCCCATATAAATCGGGATTGTAGAAGATATAGTTGAAGAAGGAAAATGGGGCCAGGTCTTCCCTTGTTTCAATCAGCCAGAAGTTGCCTTCCCGAAACTTTCGATTTTTTATAAGCAAGCGTCGCAAAGACCATAATTGGATAAAGAACCTGAGTAGCAGCAATGTTACCCCCACGAGATAAACTGCCAGGCAGATCCATTTCCAATCCAGCGGAGTTGTACTTTCCACAAGAACAGAAGTTGTGCCTGAAGGTTGCAGATTGCTATAAACAACCGGGGTAACCGTTATATAGCGCGTAATGCTAATCAGTGGAAAAACAAATGCGGCCAGGATCCCTGCCAGCAGAAAATGCCTGTTGGCTTCAAAGAACGTCTCTTTGGTAAGGAATAACCAATACACTAAATAAAAGAGGCCCAGGATTCCGGAAGCCTTGCAGAGGTATATTAAAAACGCTTCCATTTATTTATTTTTTTCGATTAGGTTAATTATTTCCCTGAGTTCCTCCACCGAGATCTTTTCCTCTTTGGCAAAGAAGGAAACCATACTCTTATAGGAATTGTCATAGAAATCTGCTATAGATCTGTTTACAAACTGCTTGCGATAGGCCTCCTTGCTGACCAAAGGATAGTAGCGGTGTGTATTTCCAAAAGCTTCATGGGCTACATAGTCCTTATCTTCCAGATTTCGGACCATAGTTGATAAGGTATTGTAATGGGGTTTGGGGTCTTCAATCTCTGCCCTTATCTCCTTCACGAATGCCTTCTGCAGCTTCCATAGAACCTTC
>CBDUAW010000227.1:0-4606 GCA_965365215.1 uncultured Eudoraea sp.
CCCCCCGAGGTGCAGGAGCCGTCGCGCTCCTGGTTCGGGATCACCATGCAGCCGCTGAGCCGTCCCCTGGGAGAGTACTGGGGCATCCGCAACCCGGGCGGAATCATCGTCACCAGCGTCCTGGACGGTTCGCCGGCCCAGGCTATTTTGATTACCAATAAGAATGATAAAACACAGCTAAAAAATCAATTCCTTAGTGTTCTTCCGGATGTTGATTTTGTGAAAATGGTGTATAAAAAATTGAACAGCTATTTTCAGATTCCTTATGGAGGAGGTGCCAACGAACAGTACCCTTTCAGGTTTAATACCTTCTGTGATCATTATAATCTGAATCATCCGCTGACTTATAACGCCTTGCAGTTACTGGATCAAAACTCGGTTATTAGCCTTAGCCAGGAGTTCTCCAGGAGAACAACCGTTCAATTTATCGCCTCCAAAAATGTACTGTTCAGGTATTTGGAAAAGATGCAATCCCTGGCTCCACTGGTACAAATTATACTTAGAACATATGGTGGCATTTTTGATTTTGAAACTAAAATAAACACCTTGCTCCTGGCTAAAAAAGCATCGACACCTGAAAAAAATATAATTCTTTGTCTCGAAAAGCTGTCCAATGATGGTATTATTACGTACGAGGCAGAAGAACGAGATTTACAACTGGTCTTCTTGGTTCCCAGGGAAGACGACAGAACCATCAATGTCTTTGCTAAAAAAATTAAGGCCAACAGAGAAAATAAAGTTCAGAACATCCGGGCCATGCTTGCCTATGTTTCCAATAACAAAATATGCAGAAGCCGGCAATTATTGGGGTATTTCGGTGAAATATCCAGTAATAATTGTAATAGCTGTGATGTTTGCAAAGGTAAAGCGGATTTAGTTTATTCCGAAGAAGAGCTTGAAGATCAAATCTTAGGAGTTCTTGCAAAGAATGGATGTAATTCCAGAAGTCTAATAGCACAGTTACCCTATGCAGAAAACCATATCTTAAAGCACCTTAAACTACTTTTGGAAGATGGAAAAATAAGTATTGATCACAAAAATGAATATCATATAAATACATGAGGGATCTAAGAATCGTATTTATGGGCACTCCAGCTTTCGCCGTACCCGTTCTGGAAGAAATATTAAATAATGACTATGAGGTGGTTGGAGTCATTACGGCTCCGGATAAGCCCGCTGGCCGAGGCAGGAAACTACATACTTCGGCCGTTAAAGACTTCGCAGTCTCAAAAGGCCTGAAAGTATTGCAGCCCAGAAACCTGAAGGATGATGAATTCCTAAACCAACTGGCTGGTTTAAAGGCAAACCTTCAGATAGTGGTAGCTTTCCGAATGTTACCTGAAAAGGTTTGGGCTATGCCGAAATACGGCACCATAAACCTGCATGCTTCGCTCTTGCCACAATACCGAGGCGCAGCACCCATTAACTGGGTCCTGATTAACGGGGAAGAAGAAACCGGTGTTACTACCTTTTATATCAATGAACGGATTGATACGGGGGAAATCATTTTGCAGGAAAGAACGCGGATTGATCCGGAGGAAAATGCTGGAAGTCTGCATGATCGATTAATGTTGCTTGGAGCAGAACTTGTTCTCAAAACCATTGAATTGGTAGAAAAAGATCTGGTAGTCCCCATAAAACAGGATGAAAGTGAAAAGTTAAAACCCGCTCCTAAAATACATCGGGAAACCTGTAGAATAAACTGGCATATGGCGGGAAATAATATTGTTAATCACATAAGGGGTTTGAGCCCCTACCCTGCTGCCTGGACCTACTTCTTCAATGGGGAAGACCAATCAATGCTCAAGATTTATAGTGCCAAACCTCAGGAAGCTGTTCATACAATGGAAAACGGCACTGTGATCAGGGAAACAAATGATATTAAAATTGCTGTTTCCGGAGGTTACATCAGCTTATTAGAAATACAACTGCCCGGTAAAAAGAAAATGGCCGCCCGGGATTGGTTAAATGGCTTAAATTTAAAGGATTCGGCCAAAGTCCTGTAAAGCCCCGTCTTCATTGCCCTTAAAGAATGGTCACTTTTTTGACTAGTTTATCAACAAAGGTTTGAAGTTATTAACAAAATAGCCGATTTCCCCTTGTTTTACTTGCGTTAACCGCAAATCCATATAAATTTGTTTAAGCTTTGAAATATTTAACAACATTTAATTTAATTAAATTATGAACAAAACAGAATTAATTGATGCCATGGCAGCAGATGCTGGTATCACAAAAGCCGCCGCTAAGAAATCATTAGAATCTTTCCTAGGAAATGTTGAGAAGTCTCTCAAAAAGGGAAACAGAGTTTCTTTAGTTGGTTTCGGATCTTGGTCTGTTTCCAGAAGAAACGCAAGAGAAGGAAGAAATCCTTCTACAGGACAAACCATTAAAATTGCAGCAAAGAATGTAGTTAAGTTTAAAGCAGGTTCTGATTTGAGCAATGCAGTAAACTAAGCATTATTTCAATGATATAGGAAAAGCACTGCCAAACATGGTGGTGCTTTTTTCGTTTACTGCAGGCCTTTTTGTTATTTATCGGATTTATCTTATTTTAGATTAGACCTTTACCATTATGCAAGACCTGAAGCCAAAGAAAGGAAAGTTATTAATTGCGGAACCTGCCCTTACAGGGGATGTCTCCTTTAACAGGTCTGTAGTATTACTGGCAGAGCACAATGATGAAGGTTCTGTTGGATTCATCCTCAACAAACCACTCGATTATGACATCAGTGACCTTGTGACAGAAATTCATGTGCCCTTTCAGGTGTTTAACGGCGGTCCTGTAGAACAAGACAATTTGTATTTTATCCACAAAGTGCCCAACCTTATTCAGGATAGTATTGAAATTTCAGATGGGATATACTGGGGAGGAGATTTTGAAAGGACCATTGAATTGATCAACCAGGGAGTTATTACCTCAAATGATATTCGATTCTTCCTGGGTTATTCCGGTTGGGCCTCTCTACAACTGGATCAGGAATTGCTCTCCAGATCTTGGATTGTTGCCACCAATAAATACGAAAGTGATATCATTCAAAAGTCGAGCATTGCTTTCTGGAAGGAGAAAATGATTGAGTTAGGGGGAGACTATCTGTTGTGGTCTAATGCTCCCGAAAACCCGGCCCTGAATTAAGTTAAGCGGGCTTGGGCATTAAGTTTCCCAATTAGCTTAGCTGCCACCTCGCTGCCGTACAAGGCTTTCCGGTATTTTGATACTGGTTGCATCCCTGCCTTTACGTGGCAAATAAAAATTTCGTCCGCTTTCTGCAATTCAAAAGGTGAAATAGGCGCTTCCAGCAGTGTAAATTCATCAGATTTCTGTACTATTTCAATGATCTTTCTGCGTAAAACCGTATCGGGACAACCCTCCGTTAAGGGCGGTGTTTTAACTAGTTTCCCGGATACCAGAAAAACGTTTCCTTCTAAGGCAGCTACCACATTCTTTGAAGTATTTAAAAGGAGGCAATCCTGATAACCGTTCTCTCTGGCATAAATCCGTCCTACTACCCTCAACATCTTGTTATTGGTATTCAGGGTTGATAAAAAATCGGCATTTACATAAAAATCCTTAAACAATTCGATCTCATAAGTAGAATCTGCCAGCAGGTAAAAGGGATTCTTAGTTTCTTCCGTTTCTATAAGATATGATATTTCCTGATCCTCCGCTAAAATTCCGATGCCATTTTTACGGAATACAGAAATCCTTACCAAGGCCGCTGCAGTCATTAATTTGTTGGAATTCAACACAGAATGAACCTGTTCTTCGAGGAACTCCATAGTGAACTCCATGGGAATCTCCATACGAAGAATTCGCATTGATGCCATAAGCTTCAGATAGTGTTCTTCCCAGAAATACAACTTTCCATTAACGGCCTTTACTTCTTCGTATAGCATATCGCCCACACGAAATCCCCGGTTATTTCCGTTGAGATAAAAGCTATTTTTTTCTAATAGATTGCCGTCAAAATTGATCATAAAAAAAGCCTTGAAAAAATCAAGGCCAAAGATAGGGTTAATTAAAGTATTTTCTAGGTAGAACCAATGACCTGCTTAAGATCGGCCACCTGGTTTTCCCACAACATCTTTGCTTCTTCCAATTCATCCTCTTCAGCAAAATCCGAAATAAACAAACTTACATCTTTTGTAATCTCATCAACAATGATCTTCATCTCAAAGAAGTAATCGTCATCATTATCAATCCAGGTAAATTTTACAAATTCATCCGACTTTCTTTTGAGAAGCTTCGCCTGCTCTTCAGCTCCATCCCAGATAAAACTGAATAACTCCCCTCGAGAATTTACATTATCGGCAAACCATTCGGACAAACCAGAAGGAGTGGATAAGTATTGGTATAATAACTGAGGGGAAGATTGAATAACAAATTCTAGTTCGAATTTAATTTTTTCACTCATTCCATAACATATTTACATTCGCCAATATATATATTTAAATATGATAAAAAAATAATTCCACGATATTATTTTTTTGACTTGGGATAGTTGACCAACCCGAATATAAACTTTATATTTGCAGCCGATTTTTACACCACACGGCGAGGTAGCTCAGGTGGTTAGAGCGCAGGATTCATAACCCTGAGGTCGGGAGT
>CBDUAW010000228.1:0-4544 GCA_965365215.1 uncultured Eudoraea sp.
ATTTCGCTTTTTGCCGATGTTGTCTCCCCTTCAACACCCTGACTGGGATCTACGGCAACCTTCAATTCCTTAAATTGGGGAAGATACCTGGAAACCTTATCTGTTAGCATAAAGTGACCCTCCTCGTAGAGCATCAAAAATGCAGCGGTAACAATGGGCTTGGTCATAGACATTATGTGCAATATCTGATCCCTTTGCATGGGACTTTTCATTTCAATATCGCTTAAGCCATAACTCTGATCGTGTACTATCTGACCTTTTCTGTAAACCAGGGAAATAGCCCCTGGGATTTGTCCTTTATCAATTTCTTTTTTCAGAAAGTTTTCATATCGTAAGAGTCGCGCAGAAGATATTCCGGCCTTCTCCGGGCCGAAGGATAGTTCCATTTGCGAATTGACCGGTAATACAAAGGTCAACATGAAAATGATGCAGTAGAAAATACCTTGGTAATTTTTCATTTTAGACGGTTTAGTTGCATTTAAAGATACCATATTTTTATTGTTTTTGACCTTGGTATAAATCCCTGTAAATATTTAAGAAATGCCTTTAATCCACAGAACTAATTTGGGTAAAAAGTGCTACATTTAAACCTACCAATTTACAAATATGCCTAACCATTATTTAAGTAAAAATCCTTACCACAACCTAGTATTTTATTTTTTAACTATTTTGACCCTATCGGTATCTGCTCAGGATTATGAGCAGGACCGACCGGTAGCCACGGCCACCTCTCTTAACGAAAGGCCAGAGATAGACGGGGAAGTGCTGAATGACCCAATTTGGCAGGCGATTACCCCTTTTGGCGATCTGGTCCAGACCCAACCAAATTTTGGCCGCCCTGCAAGTGAGAAGACTGAGATTCGTATCGCTTTTACAGATGACACCTTTTATTTAGGAGTGGTTTGCCATGATGCCCAACCACAAAACCTGGTCGTTTCCGATGCGAGGAGAGATGCTAATCTTGACAATACGGACGCCTTTATTTTTATTATAGATACTTATAAAGATGGCCAAAATGGTTTCATTTTCGGGACTAATTCCCTGGGGGTAGAGTACGATGCACAGGTGGATAATGAGGGCCAGGGAAATTTTAACGCCAACCGGCAACAAGGGGGCACAATTGGCGGGTTTAATTTGAACTGGGATGCGGCATTTGAAGTAAAATCAAAGGTAGGAGACTTTGGGTGGAGTGCAGAGTTTGCGATTCCATTGAGAACCATACGCTTCCAGGCAGGAAAAGACTGGGGTATAAATTTCAGAAGAAATATCCGGAAATCAAATGAGATAGTCTATTGGGCTCCCTTACCTATTGGTTTTAGTTTAAACAGATTGTCTTTGGCCGGGACACTAACCGGCCTTGAGTTGCGAAATCCCGGGAACCTGAAAGTGATTCCCTATGTCCTGGGAAGGCTAGATCGGGACTATGAGGTGGCAGACCCTGAATCAGAATTTACCCCGGAAATAGGAGGGGACATCAAATACAGTATAACCCCTAGTCTTACCCTGGATCTTACATACAATACCGATTTTGCACAGGTAGAGGTAGATGATCAACAGGTTAATCTGGACAGGTTTAATCTGTTTTTTCCTGAGAAGCGGCCTTTTTTTCTGGAAAATGCAGGACTTTTTAGCGTGGGAAGTCCTGGTGAAGTAGATCTCTTCTTTAGCAGGAGGATAGGTATTGGCGATGAGGGAAATATTGTTCCAATCATTGGCGGAGCCCGCCTGTCTGGTAAGCTGAACCGGACCAATGTGGGATTTCTCAGCATGTTTACTGAAGACGTGGAAGATGCGGGTATTGAAAAAAATAATTTTACCGTTGCAAGGGTCAATCATGAATTTAAAGGGCGTACAGCACTTGGGGCCGCATTTATTAGTCGCACAGGCCTGGAATCTGATAACAATTACAACAGGACATTTGCTATAGATGGGAAACTGGGATTAGGAAACAAGGCTAGAATGTCTGGTTTTTATGCGAGGTCCTCGGATCCCGGGAATCCGGATGACGCACATGCCTATAAGTTTCAGACAGACTACCAATGGAATAATTGGGTTATGCGGGCCGCCTATACAGAGGTAGGGGAGGGTTTTAATCCTGAAGTGGGGTTTTTATTGCGATCCTCCTTCCGAAAACCGGAGGGCCTAATTCTTTATCATCTCAGACCCAAAAAGGAAGACTCCAAAATTCTTGAATACAGGCCTCATATATCTTATCGCGGATATTGGAATTTCGAAGGATTTCAGGAAACCGGGTTCTTGCATGTTGACAATCACTGGGAATTTAAAAGTGGGACCGAAATTCATACCGGGGTAAACTTTACTACGGAAGGTGTTGTGGAGGCGTTTGAAATATCTGATGGCGTTGTGGTTCAGCCTGGAACCTATGACCATGCGGAAAGTCAGATCATTTTCTTTACCAATCGCAGCAAACCAGTATCTGTAAATATCCGTTCCGTTATGGGGGGATCCTTTGGAGGCTCAAGATATCTCAATAGTGCAACCCTAAGGTTTAGGCGTGGGGATAAATTCAATGCCGATTTTACATATCAGTATAATCGCTTTAATCTTCCAGTAGGGGATTTTTCGGCCAATATTTTCAGAAGTCAGATTTCCTATGCCTTTAAACCCAACTTGTTTGTCCAGGGCCTCATCCAAAACAATACGGTAAGTAAATTATGGGCGGCGAATGTACGCTTCAGCTGGTTGCAGCGAGCAAATACGGGGCTGTTTATTGTTTACAATCATAACCTTCAGGATGGAAGTCCTTTGAACAATAGTATTATCCTTAAATATACCCGGATATTCGATTTGGTTAAATAGAGCTTACTAGAACACAAGTTCAGGATAGTCTACCTCCTTGTTTATTTCCGGCACATTGCCAAGGTATTCCCTGCCACGCAGACGGGGTACGGTATAAGCCACCAATTCATCTTCCGGATAGGATGCAATGAGTGCTTTGGTTGCTTTGATATCTAATTCGTCCGCAGCACCCTCTAACCATTTGTCTTCTATGGATTCCGGCAAAATCAGCGGCATTCTTGGGCCCTTAAGTTTTGGATTGTTATGCACTTTTGCCAAAAGACTATTCCCTTCAGTGGTCACTATGGTAAAGGTTATAAGTGTCTGATCGCTTTCGGGATCTCGCCACTCACTCCACAAACCCGCCAGTGCCAGCGGACGGTTATCCTTGTGATGAATGAAAAAAGGATAGGTTTTACCCTTAAAATGATGATGTTCATAAAAACCGTCAACATAAAGAATACAGCGATTATTACGGGCGGCAAATCTGAAAGAGGGTTTATCAAAAATGGTTTCTCCCCTTGCGTTGAGGGTATTGTTCCACAGCTTTTTTAATTGCTGCTGATCTTTAACCCAATGAGGGACCAAACCCCAGGTGGCTATCTCCGGAAATTCGGGGGAACGGTCTGTATAGACCAAAAGTCTTGGATGTTGAAAACCGGAAGAATGAAAAAGGGGCAAGTCCGTGAAAGGAACTAGTTTCTCTTCTATTTCCTTTACAGCGCTTAAGTCCCCATATCTTTTGGCTCTCTTTAATTGGGCCTCAAGACTTGCTTTAATATCGTAACACATTTCCCTTTTTCTTATAGTTTATAAGGTTTTCTCAAGTTACAATTTAATTGGTTTATTGAAATGCCCGGAATTCTGAAAGTGTAATAGGGTTCTTTATCTTTAGAAAAATTCTGAATATGTCAAAAATCTATTTTGCGCTGCTAACGGTTCTTTTATTAAGTACAAACTGTAAAAAAAGTACTTCTCAGTCATCCCTTTTTTCAGAACATAATCAAGATTGGATTATGCGAGGAGATGCACAATGGATGTCGGATAAAGATCTCATCACTGCAAAGCTTACGGAGGGTGCTGGCTTTCTGATGACTAAAAATTCTTATAAAGATTTTGTTCTTGAATTGGAATTTAAGCCAGATAGTACCATCAATTCAGGAGTATTTATCAGGTGTTCACAACAGTCCCTTTCCCATGAGGATTGTTATGAGATCAATATTTGGGATGAACATCCGGTTCAGGAATGGAGAACAGGTGCCATTGTTGGAAGAGCAAGTCCGGTGAATAGCGTTAGTACCATAGGTAAGTGGAATTCATATAAAATTGAATGCGCGGACCAAAAGATCAGCGCCTGGATAAATGATACCCTTACGGTTGAACTTACGGATTCTGATCTTGATGAAGGTTTTATCGCCATTCAGGCTGCAGAGAGCGGGGTTATTTCGTTTCGCAAAATAAGGATCACAGTAATAGACCCATAAGGCCGGGTATCCCTGACAAGGGATTTACCTTACCCCATGCACATTCATGTCCAGCGTATAGACGGAATTCATAGCGGTGATAAATAACTTATTTTGTCCCTTTCCTCCAAAAGTAACATTGGCGGTCCATTTTTGGGGTACCGGAATATGCTTTATTTGCGTTCCATTTTTGTCAAAAACCGTTACCCCGTCACCGGTCAGATAGACATTCCCGAGATTGTCAATGGTCATACCGTCAGACCCAAGTTCCGCAAACAGCTT
>CBDUAW010000229.1:0-4527 GCA_965365215.1 uncultured Eudoraea sp.
GGTCCAGTCTTTTAGGGAGTCTGCAGCAATGATTTCCATTTTTCCCCAATAGGTAACGCCCACTTCAAGCAAAACTGGCAGGGTGTTACCCCATTTATAGCTTAAAGTGGAATCATTTAAGATGCGGTCCGGGCTCAATTGATCAGTGCTATCGACATAGACTTTCAGGGCAGGGTTGAGATCGTGTACCGGGTATTTGGACTGCAGCACATAGGGTTCCTGTGCCCACAGGAACTGTAAACATAGGCTATAACAAAGTATATATATAAATGTACCCCTCATTTTAGAATTTAAAAAGGTAGTAAAATTTCGAACGACTTTTCAATACTGCTAAGATCATGAGGATAATTTTCAGGGAATAACAATGGTGTTTCACGAAATGATACGCACGTCTCTTCCCAATTAATTTGATACAAATCAACCAATACTTGCAACACCAATGGTAATACCGACAGGGCCTAGCCGATAGCTTTGCTCTTTAAATAGTATTAATGAAAATTCAAGGCGTTATGAACAGAAAAACTTTTTTAACCGCATTCGGAGGCGCAGGCCTCGCATCTTTGCTACCACTGAGTACAGTGTTGGCTAACACAAGGATCCAATCCTTTCTTGCCAAGATAAAAGGAAAGGTGATCAAAGCAGAGGAGGGGAGGACCTTATATATTCTTGGAAACAGGCAAATACACAAATTAACCGGGCTCGATACTGAAAATCAGATGGTGGAATGGATAGACTACCTGGCCCCGGGGTCCGGGATCCCACCTCATATTCACAGCAGGGAAGATGAAATATTCAGGGTCCTGGAAGGGCAGGTGGAAATTATGGTAGATAATAAATCTACCCTCCTCAAGGCCGGGGACATTGCCATGGCGCCTAAAAACATTGTACACTCCTGGAGGGTAGTCGGCACAGAAAAGGCAAAAATGTGCGTAAGTGCCTACCCCTCGGGCATGGAACATCTTTTCGAAGATCTGGATGCCTTGCCCCCCGGCCCTCCGGATTTTGAGAAAATCGCTGCCATATCAGCCAAACATGGGATTCATTTCGTGTAGCACAAATAGAAAATTAAAACCTCTTAAAATTTATATACTATGAAAACAAAAAATCTATTAATCGGAAAAACACTATTCACTTTTATGGCAGCGATACTGCTTATTAGTTGTGACAAAGATGATGACGCTCCTCAGATGGCCGACTGGGAGGCCGAGATAATCCAGTTAAAGGCTGCAACGGCAAAGTACACTGATGTCAACACTGCTGTAAACGAAGGCTTTATAGATGTCTCGGGTTTTGTGCCCAATATGGGTCACCATTATTTACTCCCACCCAGGGTAGACAATACTTTTGACCTGGAAAATCCCGAGATCTTATTGTATGCCCCCGGAAGTAATGGGGCCATGGAATTTGTAGCCGTAGAATATATAGTGCCCATTGAAGATCTGGATAATCCGGGATCACCTCCTGAAGGATTTACAGGGGACCTCGATGCCTGGGAAATTAATCCCGGATTAAGCCAGTGGCAATTACATGTTTGGATCGTTAAGGAAAATCCTGATGGTATATTTAGTCCCCATAATCCGGCTATTGGCAATGGCAATTAAGTGCAGATACGTTTGAATTAGTGTCTTAAAAAGAAACCCAGGCCGAGGAGCCTGGGTTTGTGCTTAGGAACATCTTTTATATAAAGTGTTATTTTTTTGCCTTAATATACTTGTCGACTACTTTTTTGCTGCATTCCATGGCAATCTTCTCCAGTTTGGAAGCGATGAGTTCCTTGCCATTCTCTTCCAGTTCCGTAATATGGAATTTCATCTCTTTGTCTTGCAGTCCGCCATAGCCCACGTTGGCTTTCCACACCCTGGCCAGGTCACTCTTTCTGATGATCCGTACTTCCACTCCCAGGTTTAAGCTGTAGGTCCTCCATTTGGTAGGGCCATAGGCAGCCCTCCAGCCCATTAGGGGCACAATCACCTCTATGATATAGTCCGCATCTACGTTTGCGTATTTGGATACATCCTTGAGTTCGGCAGGCATCATAAACTCCGAGGCCTCTTCTTTTAGTTCAATATTGGTCATTACCCCTTCAGCCTGCAGAAGGTCGTAGAGGTTCTTTTGCACTTTTTCAGCGGGGTAAAAACGATGCCTTTCCCTGTTATCCGCAATATCGGATTGGGTAAGGTCGGCAATCAGGCCTTCTCCAACTGCATCTTTGGGGGTCATAAAACCGAGAGGTGGGGCTTCATATCGCACCAATAAGACCTTGGCCGTTTTTAGGTCTTCCTTGGTTTCAGAAGTTAATTTTGGTTTCCCCGGAGGCGAAATAGTTGGCAGAAACAAGGAGGCTATCATTAAATAGAGTAGGGGCATTTTTAGTAGGAAATTCATAGGTATAAGTTTTGTTTTGGGTCAACCTAAGAACGTAAATTTTAGCTCATTATTTTAAGGAGTCCTTTTAAGGCAAGCTGTGGGAAGAAAATACTCAAAAAATTACGTATTTTGTATAGGCCATTCGTCCAACCTTTTAAAATGATCAAAGATGCTCACAAGTGTATTTATTTCAGTCATTCTTGGCGCTTTATGTTTATTGTTTGCCATCCTCTACAGGAAGAACACCAGTCTTAGGATTACCCTGGGAATTGTTGGAATTGTCTTGCTTTTTTATGGAGGCTTTAGCTATGGCTCCATGAACCCCCTGGCGGTCATTGAAACTTTCGATACCGGCAACAAACTGCAGGTGGAATATCCCGTGAAAAAGGTACAGGTAATATCCCCGGTGGCAGGGGATACGGTAAAATGCCGCATTCTCACCATGGGGGTGTATCCTGAAGTTCACAATAAAGATATTTGGGTGTTGTTAAAACCATCCGATAATAAATACTATCCGCAATCAGACGACACCAATACTTCCTACAAAGAAAGCGGCAAATGGCAGGTGGTGACCCGTTTTGGAGGGGATCAGGGCGAAGCCTATGATCTGTTTGTTTACGAAACCGATTCCACTGCCACCCGTTTCTTTAGTGAGACTATTGCCAATTGGAAAGCGGCCAATGAATACATTGGCTTACAGTCGGAGGAACTCCCGTCCGGCGCCGTAGAAATAGACCGCATCCGGGTAACCCTGGAAGGGAATTGCCGCGGGATACACTAGTTACTTGCTTATTTAGGCAATGGGCATATCGCCTGTGGTCTTTGTCCATAGTGCCCATTAAAGTGCAGTACTTTATCCTATATGTTTAATGTTTTGTTAATTATATTAAACAGTATTATATTTTACGTACTTTCAAGGTCTAAACAAAAGAAATATATCATGAAGATTTTAAAACCATTAAGTATTGTAGCCTTATCGGCAGTTCTTTTTACCGGATGTGGCGAAAAGAAAAAAGAAAAAATAGAGGAGGGGATGGAAGAGGCCACTGAAGTAGTGGAAGAAACCATAGAAGAGGTAACTACCCCAAATATTGTAGAAGTAGCTGCAGGTAATGAGGCCTTTAGTACGCTGGTGACTGCGGTGACCGCGGCTGATTTGGCTGGGACCTTGAGTGGAGAAGGCCCGTTTACCGTTTTCGCGCCCACTAATGACGCCTTTGGGAAATTGCCTGAGGGGACTGTAGCCTCGCTTCTTGAGCCGGATAGCAAAGATGCCCTTTCTGGTATTTTAACCTATCACGTAGTAGCAGGGAAATTTGAAGCTGCTGCTGTAATCGACGCCATTAACAACGGTGGAGGTAAATTTACAGTTACAACCGTACAGGGCGGAACTATTGACCTGAGTTTAAGCGATGGCAATGTGGTCCTTACCGATGCCAAAGGAGGAACTGCTACAGTAGTAATTGCAGACGTAGCTGCATCTAATGGAGTAATCCATGCTATTGACACTGTAGTAATGCCCGAATAAAGGAACGTACCCCTAAGAAATTTGATAATTAGCCGCTGTGGAAACAGCGGCTTTTTTTTGATGGTCTTTTTCAAAGGTATTTGTAAACACCCCTTGATAAGACAATCTTTCAAACCGTCTCTCACAAAGTCTAAACTCATTTGGGATTAAGACTTATATTTACTTTTTTAATGCCAAACCACTAAACTTGTACGAAACCTCTAGTCGCCTTTCCAGAAAGATTGGACTATTGTCCCTTACCGCCACGGGCATATGTTCCATGCTAGGAGCATCAATAAATGTGGTACCCTTTATGATCCATAGAAGTGTAGCAGGTATTGGCCCTTATGTCTTACCAGCCTTCCTTTTTGCTATGCTGCCCGCATTATTGGCAGCTTTTGCTTATGGTTCTCTGGCTTCGGCCATGCCAAGGGCAGGGGGCAGCTACATTTATGCAAGCAGGGGCCTCAACCCTTATCTTGGATTCATTGCAAGTTTCTCTCAGTGGTTTGGTTTATCTATTGTGATTGGGGTGATCGCTTACATAATTGTTCCCTTTATTCGAGATGTATTTACAGGTCTGGAATGGACCCAGGCAGCGGCGCTAATGGAAGTAGGCTTCATTCGAATTGGGATCGCCTTAGGGTTGATCT
>CBDUAW010000230.1:0-4519 GCA_965365215.1 uncultured Eudoraea sp.
TACCCCTCTTGAAGAGGTAGCGTGAATAAATTTTACATCATCGTCTTCTACAGCAACAACAAGCCCTACATGATTTATACGTTTCCCTCTGGAACTTGTTTTAAAAAAAAGGAGGTCTCCTTTGGTGATATCCTCTACTCTTATTCGTTTGCCTTCGTTAGCAAGGTGGTGAGATACCCGCGGAATGTCAATTTCGTGCTCTTTAAATGATACATAGAGTAAACCAGAGCAGTCCATTCCTTTAGAGGTAGTGCCTCCGAATTTATAGCGGACTCCGGAAAAGGACATGGCAGTATTTATTATTTCCTCAGCCTTATCCATTTTTACTTCCGGAGCTGGAGGCTGTTCGGCAATGGCCTTATCTATACTATCCGCAGGGGTTTCTTCGGTAGCTTCCACGGTAATTTTGCGTTCCTTCCCGTAGCTGGTTTTTTTCTTTACTACCCCGCAACTCGTTACTATTAAAAAAAAGATTATAATACTGATTTTCCTGTCCATCCATCAAATCTTATCCACTCTACCTCATCAAAATTAAACATTTTTGACAATTAGGCTTGCCGCCTTCATACTTGCACCTGTTCCTCCGAGCTTTTCTTCCAGTTCCTTATAAGCGTGAAGTTGTTCATCTCGTTTTGGCCCCTTAAGAATGTTTTTCAAGGCTGCTTTGAGTTTGTCTTCGGTCAATTCTGATTGAATGAGTTCCTGCACTATTTCTTTTCCCATTATAAGATTAACAAGAGAAATATAATCCAGGGTAATAATTCTCTTGGCTATTTGATAGGAGAACCAATTCCCCCTGTAACACACTACCTGCGGCACTTTAAAAAGGGCAGTCTCCAGGGTAGCTGTTCCGCTTGTAACCAGTGCAGCATGTGAAATACTTAGCAGCTCGTAAGTTTTATTGGAAATATAATGGACTTCACTGCATTTTAAAAGCATTCTGTAAAAGTGTTCCTCCAGGCTTGGGGCTCCGGCAACTACAAATTGATATCCAGGAAATTCTGGTATCATTTTAAGCATCAGGGAAAGCATCTTCTCCACTTCCTGTTTTCTACTTCCCGGTAACAAGGCAATGACGGGTTTATTTAGGTCGAGTCCGGATTCCAGGATGAATTTTTCAGGATCGGGGAGGGGAGTTCCTGCAATGGCATCGAGCAGGGGGTGTCCTACGAATTCAACCTCCATGCCATGTTTTCTGTAAAATTCCTCCTCAAAGGGAAGGATAACATACATGGCATCTATATCCCGTTTTATTTTTTTTATACGCCCTGCTCTGGACGCCCATACCTGCGGGGAAATATAGTAATTGGTTTTAAAGTGCTGCTTTTTAGCCCAATTGGCAATTCTAAGGTTGAAGCCGGAAAAATCGATAAAAATGATCACATCCGGATTAAAGCGGGCGATATCCTTTTTACAAAACCGAATATTCCTGGATATCTTTCCGAGATTTAAGAGTACTTCCGTAAATCCCATAAAGGCCATTTCCGTATAATGCTTGGCCAGTGTACCACCTGCTTTTTGCATAAGGTCTCCCCCCCAGCAACGTATTACCGCTTCCGGATCTTTAACTTTCAGCGCTTTTATAAGGTTAGATCCATGCAGATCTCCCGAAGCTTCTCCAGCGATGATATAGTAGTTCATCCTAGAATATTTTATAATAGAGGATGAGAAGTGCCGTGAGGACTGTAGCCATCAAAACCCCCCGGGCACGTTGATCTCGCCGCAACTTTAAAAAACCGAAAAATGCCAGTAAGTTCAAGATGGCGCCAAGGGCCAGTAAGCTGCCAACATGTCCCTGGCTAACGGCGGCTTCATAGGTTTCCATAATCCCGAGGTCCGAGAAAAGAATAATGTACAACAAAGTACCAATGGTGTTGGCAATGATTCCTACTACAAATCCGATTAATAACTCTTTTTTATTATTCATTTAGTGTCCAGTTGTTAACATCTTGAATAGCATGGTGAGCGGTAAGATCAAACTGCGTTGGGACCACCGAAACAAAGCCGTTGGCCAAAGCCCATTCGTCCGTATCCTCTCCTTTATCGAGCAGGACAAATTCCCCTGTAAGCCAATAATAATCCTTCCCCATGGGATTTGTTCGCTTATCAAATTTTTCTTTCCAATTGGCCCTGGCCTGTCGGCAGACCTTTATCCCTTTTAAAGGTGCTCCATTGGTTTTAGGAATATTTACATTGAGCACCACTCCCTTAGGAATGCCCTGATCCAGTGCTTCTTTGACAATCCGTTTTACAAATGGTTCTGCCGTCTTAAAATTAGCTTCCCAGGAATAATCGCAAAGGGAAAATCCGATGGCAGGGATACCTTCTATCCCTGCTTCAATGGCTGCACTCATTGTGCCACTATAAATTACATTGATGGAGGAGTTAGAGCCATGGTTTATTCCACTGACGCAGAGATCTGGTTGCTTTGGGAGCAGTTCCTGCAGGGCTAGTTTAACGCAATCTGCCGGCGTACCACTGCAGCTGTATTCAGTGGGGGCATCTTCGCTTTTGTCAAATATCACCTTTTTAGAATACAGGGTATTGTCAAGGGTTATGGCGTGTCCCATTCCGGATTGGGGACTATCCGGAGCTACCACTACAACATCCCCTATATCCTTCATGTAGCGGACTAAAGCGCGAAGCCCCGGAGCTGTGATTCCGTCGTCATTTGTGACCAGGATCAGAGGTTTTTCCATTCCATATACTTTATAGGGTAAAAATACGTTTTTAATACGGTATTGCGGATAGTGTTATGGCAACTATATCCCAAATCAATTGATATCCCTGGCTTGGGTTATCTATGTTTACATATGGATTTTCACTGATTAAATACGGCCGTAACTCACGCAATTTCAAGGGGCTTTAACATAAAATTAATGCCGGGGAGGGTCTCACTGGCATGGTTTTTTCAGTATATTAGAGACTTAAAACTGGTTTTACCAATAATTATTCATTCTTTAATCATAGAATTGACTGAGATAATTGGATAATTAATTAAAAGATGCAATACATGAAAAGGAAATTTGTGCTAGGCTTTTTAGTAATTTTAATTGCAGTTGCTTCCTGCAGCTTTACCAATAAATCTTTTGAGACTGATGATAAGGACAAGTTATTACTTGACCTGATCACCTATGTTTTAGAACGAGGCCACTATGAACCTAAAGATATCAATGACGATTTTTCCGTCGCCGTTTTTGAAGACTTTATTGAAATTCTGGACCCAACAAAAAGGTATTTTATAGAGGATGACATCCTGGAGTTTGAAAGCTACAAGTTCCAGATAGATGATCAGATCAAAAACACGGACATTACCTTTTTTAACATGGTTCATGACCGTTTAATGCAACGAATGGAGGAGGCTAGAAGGCTTTACAAAGAAGTGCTGGAAGTGCCTTTTGATTACAATATTGAAGAAACGATAAACATCGATTATAAAGATCAGGGTTATGCGGCTTCCCGGAGAGAACTTAAAGAGCGATGGAGGAAGCAGTTAAAATATTCTACCATAGACAAGTTTGATGATAAGATCAAAATTGAGAAGCAGAAAAGCGAAACTGAAAAAAATTATAAGCCACTTTCAAGAAAGGAATTAGAGCAAAGTGCCAGATTGGAAACTAAGAACACCCTTGATGAGTTCTTTGATTTTGTAGATGATCTGGAAAGAAAAGACTGGTTTGTGCAGTACATCAACACTATTGTGGACGAATTTGATCCGCATACCTACTACTTTCCACCAGATGATAAGGACAAGTTCGACATCAGTATGTCTGGCAAGTTTGAAGGCATTGGAGCGCGTTTGCAGAAAAAACCGGAAGGAGCCAAGATTGTTGAGATCATTTCCGGAGGCCCGGTATGGAGAGACCAGAAACTGGAAGTGGGTGATGAGATCCTGAAAGTGGGTCAGAATGGAGAAGCCCCTGTTGACATCGTGGGCATGCGTTTGGATGATGCTATTAAACTTATCAAAGGACCTAAAGGAACAGTAGTTGACCTTACAGTACGAAAAGTTGATGGAAGTATAGAACAGGTTTCTATCACCAGAGATGTAGTGGAACTGGAAGAGTCTTATGCAAAGTCGGCTACAGTAATTGAAGGAGACCAGAAATTCGGATTGATTAATCTGCCAAAATTCTATGTGGATTTTGAGGATTATTCAGAACGAAATGCAGCTACAGACGTTGCAAAGGAAGTGGACCGACTAAAACAGGAGGGTGTGGAAGGACTGGTTTTGGATCTGAGAGATAATGGAGGAGGATCTTTGAAAACGGTGGTTGAAATGGCCGGATTGTTTATCAAAGACGGCCCCATTGTTCAGGTTAGGTCGTCTGGCCGTGATAAGGATGTTTACGAAGATAAAGATGAGCGTATACAATGGGATGGCCCATTGGTAATTCTTGTAAATGAACTTTCCGCTTCTGCCTCAGAAATTCTGGCAGCAGCCATGCAGGATTACAAGCGTGCAGTAGTGATAGGAAGTAAACAAACCTTTGGCAAGGGCACGGTTCAGACCTGGCAG
>CBDUAW010000231.1:0-4515 GCA_965365215.1 uncultured Eudoraea sp.
ACCTTTAAAGAAGACATAAGTGTTATTTACAGGGAACTTCCATCCCCGGGAGAGGAAACCCTAACCTTGCAGGAAATTGCAGATTTGGAAGATGAAAACAGGACCGAATACAATGAGGGATCTACCCTTGCCATTTATATTTACTTTGCGGATGCCCCGGCTGATGGCGATGACGAACAACAAGGGTTGGTAACCCTGGGCGCCGTTTACAGAAATACCTCTATGATCATCTATGAAGGCACTGTCAGGGATCTTGCCAGCCAGAGCGTCTTAGTCACCAATGCAGATGTAGAAACCGCCACTTTAAATCATGAATTTGGCCATTTATTTGGGCTGGTAGACCTGGGGTCACCTGAAGTAAATTCTCATGAAGATCCCGATGCGGCCAACCACTGCGATATAGCTGGCTGTCTTATGCGAGCAGAGTTGCAATTTGGAGGTGGGATAATGGGGGTACTCGAAAGCAGAGTTGGAAAAGGCGCAGCCGTCCCGGATCTTGATGCAGAATGCATCCTGGACCTGCAAGCAAATGGGGGCAGGTAATTAAGGAATATTCAGGTATTTATGCGTTTGTAATGACACCTTCCACTTAGGGTGCTTCATTACGTAGTCTACAATTAGCGGGGTTACTTTCTCCCGTACGCTCCATTCAGGTTGTAAATAAAGAATACAGTTGGGACCTACTTTTGCTGCCTGTTCCTCCGCAAAAATAAGGTCGTGTTTGTTGTATACTATCACCTTTAATTCATGAGCCTTCAGGTAAATATTCCCAACAGGCAGTTTGTTCTTTTTCGGGGAAAGGCAAATCCAATCCCAGGTTCCGGTTAAGGGATAGGCTCCTGAGGTTTCAATATGCGTTTGCATGCCCCTTTCCTTGAGAGCCTTTGTCAGCGGTCCCATATCCCAGGTTAAAGGTTCTCCCCCGGTCACTACAATGGTATCAGAATACTGCTCTGCATTGCTAACGATAGATTCAATACCGGTAGGAGGATGGGTGTCAGCATTCCAGCTTTCTTTCACATCACACCAATGACAGCCAACATCACAACCACCTACCCTGATAAAGTAAGCTGCAGTTCCTTTGTGGTAACCTTCACCCTGAATGGTATAAAATTCCTCCATTAAAGGTAGCTTAGTCCCCTGTTCTACTTCCAGTAATACCTTTGCATCTGCCATTTGGCAAAGATACTACTTCATCAGAATTACTTCAGGAATTCTTTGTGCAAATTGTCTTACTGTAAATGCTCCCAACCGTGAGGTTAAATACCAAAAAATTCCCCTATTTTTAACACAAATTACCAATTCATGAGTACTAAGGAGGAATTCTACGCCCATATTGAAAAAGGGTATACAACCAAAGGGGATTATATAACCGTTGGAGCGGCAATATTTGAAGGCGAACCGGTGACGGGCGCACATGTAAAGGTACCGCTCAAAACGCTGAACAGACACGGACTCATTGCAGGAGCAACCGGAACAGGTAAAACAAAAACACTGCAGGTGTTGGCGGAAAATCTCTCGGACAAAGGCATTCCGGTATTGTTGATGGACTTAAAAGGAGACCTCAGCGGCCTGGCACAACCCAGTCCCGGACATCCCAAAATTGATGAGCGCCACGAAAAGATCGGGATACCATTTGAACCAAAGCGCTTCCCGGTAGAGATACTATCACTTTCCGAACAGGATGGGGTAAAACTAAGAGCTACTGTTTCCGAATTTGGCCCCGTGCTCTTGTCGCGAATCCTTGATTTGAGTGAAACTCAGGAAGGTATAGTAGCAGTGGTTTTTAAATATTGCGATGACAACAAATTACCATTGCTAGACCTGAAGGATTTTAAAAAAGTTTTGCAATACGCAACGGGAGAAGGGAAAAAAGAATTCACCAAAGATTATGGAAGGATTTCGACGAGCTCAACAGGTACCATCCTTCGTAAAATAATTGAGTTGGAACAGCAGGGAGCCGACCTCTTTTTCGGAGAAAAGTCGTTTGATGTAGATGACCTCACCCGAATTGATGAAGATGGAAGAGGGATTATAAGTATTATCCGCCTTACAGATATACAGGATAGGCCTAAGCTATTTTCCACTTTTATGCTCAGTTTGCTCGCAGAAGTTTATTCCACCTTTCCTGAACAGGGAGATAGCGATCGTCCTGAATTGATCCTATTTATAGATGAGGCTCACCTTATCTTTAAGGAAGCTTCCAAGGCCTTGTTAGACCAGATAGAAAGTATTGTAAAACTGATACGGTCTAAAGGGATTGGTCTATATTTTGTTACACAGAACCCAACAGATGTCCCTAATGAGGTGCTAGCCCAATTAGGTCTTAAGGTACAACATGCACTAAGGGCCTTTACTGCACGCGATAGGAAAGCGATTAAGTTAACTGCAGAAAACTATCCAATTTCAGAGTATTACGATACCAAACAAGTCCTTACTTCCCTGGGAATAGGGGAGGCTTTGATTACGGCACTCGATGAGAAAGGAAGGCCTACCCCGCTGGCTGCCACCATGCTACGGGCGCCTATGAGTAGGATGGATATACTCACAGCCTCTGAATTAAAGGCCGAAATAGACAGATCAGACCTGGTAAAGAAATACAATGATGTGGTAGATCGGGAAAGCGCCTACGAGTTATTAAACGAAAAGATTGAACGTGCCGAAAAAGAAGCAGCGCAGGAGGCAGCTAAAAAAGCTAGCAGCAGAAGTTCCACTAGAACCACAAGCAGAAGAAGGAGCACAAGGCAGAATCCTGTAATAAAAGTATTAACCAGTGCAACCTTTATACGAGGTGTATTGGGAATCATGAAAAAAGTAATGCGTTAGTAATATGAAAACAAAAAGTTCCCTGATTATTATACTGCTCTCCATGTTGGTACTTACCCAATGTAAGCAAGAACAGGATTTGGAATTTAGTATTCGCAAAGATGGCGTTGGCTATATTGAAAAGGAGACCCCTTTTTCGAAGCTGGAAACGTTATACGCCAGTGATTCCGTAGTCCAGGATTCTTCCTATTCCCTAAATACCAAGGAGAAAAAAACCAATATTTTTGAGCCAGGTGGTAAATTATTACTCACCGTTACGGCAACTTCCGATAGCGTGCCAAAAATTGGCATTATCAGAGTTCAGGATGCCAGGTACCGTACAGAGAAAGGCCTAAACCTTCAAAGTACTTTTAAGGATATTAAAGATAATTACGAGATCAGGAAGATTATTACCTCCCTGAGGAATGTGGTCATCTTCCTAAAAGGGGAAGATTTTTATATCACTATAGACAGGGAAGAATTGCCCGCCAGTCTCCGCTATACCACGGGTATAGACATTGAGGCTGTTCAGATTCCAGACGATGCACGAATAAAATACCTTATGGTGGGATGGGAATAATACGGAGATTAGATCTGGCTATTGCTCCCTGGAACGGTTAGCTATGATCATATCCCCATGCATTTGTGCCCACTCCGTAAGTTCCAAAAGTTTACTCAGATAGGAGTGTCCAAAATCTGTTAACTTGTATTCCACCCTTATGGGTACTTCAGGATATAACTTCCGGGCTACGTACCCATCTGCTTCGAGATGCTTGAGACGTGCACTGAGAACCTTATTGGAAATTCCATAAACCTTCTTTTTCAATTCGTTAAACCGGAGCACAGGGAAATAACCTAAATGAAGTATAATGAGGATACTCCATTTATCTGAGGCAAGGGCCATCACATCTCTGATTGGGCAATACTCTGGGGGATCTTTCGGATTAATATGACCAAACATTTTTTTTATTTTATTTGCCATACTAATTCGCTGATTTTCAGTAATAGTAACTGTTTCCATACTTACTGTTGTTTATGAAACACCTTTTATTTGTTCCTAAGGATACTTACATTTGGTAACATTAATAGAGTAAGTTACAAAAAGTAACCGATATAAAAATGAATAAGCTTCTAAACCGGGGACTTCCACTTTTTTATGGACTATATTTTAATATTCTGGCCATTTTCTCCAGAAAAAAAGCGGCAGAAAGGGCATTCACCCTGTTTTGTACGCCGCGCAAGGGGAAGGTCCTTCCGGTTCAGGAATCTTTTCTGGAAGAGGCCCGGCATAAAAAAATAACTATAGGGGGCATGGAGCTGCAAACCTATAACTGGCCTGGAGAGAAACAAACAGTTTTGTTATTACACGGATGGGAATCCAATACATTTCGTTGGCGAAACCTAATTGGTTATTTACGGAAAGATGGTTTTAATATAGTGGCTTTTGATGCGCCGGCACACGGGAAGTCTACCGGAGAAATCCTCAATGTTCCCCTGTATGCGGAATGTGTGGAATATATTAAAAAGGAGTTCCGTCCACATTACATTGTAGGGCAGTCTGTGGGGGGTATGACCGCTGTTTACAACCAATACCTTTATGCTGCCACTGGGGTAGAAAAAATAGTAACCATAGGCTCGCCCTCAGAGCTACCTGAAATAATGGCGCATTACCAAAATATCCTGAAATTCAATAACCGGGTTTTGAAGGCA
>CBDUAW010000232.1:0-4505 GCA_965365215.1 uncultured Eudoraea sp.
GGTTGCCAATACGCTTATTTGTGATAGACACCAGTCCCTTTGCGGACGATGAGGACCTTAGTGAAGAAGAGCAAAAATCATTAAAAGGCTTTAAAAAAGTCTTTATAAATGCCCAGATTCTGGAAGAAGGGGGAGATCCCTGGTCTTTTAATGAGGGCTGTCTCAGTATTCCGGATATCAGGGAAGATGTCAGTAGAAAAGGTACCATTACTCTGATTTATTATGATGAGGACTTTAAGAAACATCAGGAAACTTTTGACGGTTTACTTGCCAGGGTCATTCAACATGAATATGATCATATTGAAGGGATTTTATTCACTGACAAACTATCATCCTTAAAGAAGAGGTTGTTAAAAGGCAGATTAAATAATATTTCCAAAGGAAAAATTGATGTGGACTACAGAATGCGATTTCCCGCTCTAAAAAAGGGAAGATAAGCTGGTCAATAAATTTTTATGTTTGATATTTACCCCAAATTGCAATCGTAAATATGAGTTTAAATAAGATTTTATCAATAGGAGGAAGGCCCGGGCTATTCAAGTTATTAACACAAACCCGTACTGGCTTTGTAGCGGAATCCTTGCTCGATGGGAAAAAGATAAGTGTAGGGATGAGCGGAAACGTGAGTGTCCTTTCTGAGATTGCGGTCTATACCCTGGAAGAGGAATTACCACTTTCCGAAGTTTTTCAGAAGATCAAGGAAAAGGAAAACGGGAACAAAACACCTATTGGTCACAAGGCAGAAAAGATAGAACTGGAGGAATATTTCTTTGAAGTATTACCCAATTATGATGAGGATAGGGTGTACGCGAGCGACATCAAAAAAGTCATCCAGTGGTATAACATCCTGCACGAGAATGGGATTACTGATTTCACTTCCAATACTTCCGAATCGGAAAAGGCTTCAACAGAGGAGGAGTAATACCCTTGCCAAACAGGTCTAAAAAAACCGGGAAAATTATAACTACTTGCTCAGTCCTTGGGAATGGTAGAGTAGGAGTATTTGCTTTTGACCCAATCAATCCGAGGTGAACGATAAAACTTCACATTCATCCTATCTAGGAAGGGCGCCTGGTTTGCAAGACGAACTTTGAATTTTTCCCAATCCCTGTGTTCTTCGTTACTCCAGCTTAATTCAGAATATCCGATTACCCTTGGGAATGCCAAGTATTCCAGCTCATCTATATTGCTAATGGTCTCAGACCACAACGGTGCCTCAACACCCAGGATTTGTTCCTTAGGGATGGCCTTGGCATATCGTTCAGGGCTCCAGATATAGGCAGTATCAACAGGGATATAGGCTGCCCAATGCAAGCCGTATTGCGAAAGGGTATCATACTGCATATCCAAATAGGCTTTTTTTGCGGGCGACATTATTACCTTCATACCTTTGGCATACGCAGCTTCCGCATTTTCCTCACTTGCCCAGAATTGTGCTATAGAGGTACTGTCTACATCGGCAGTAGCTACTTCATCCCAACCTATCATTCGCTTTCCATATTTCTGAACAATTTTTTCTACTCGATTAACAAAGTAAATGTAGTCATCTTTCTCTGTTACATGGCTTTCGTCCCCTCCAATATGGAAATAGGGTCCGGGGCTGATTGCTGCAATTTCTCTAACCACATCGTCAATAAAAGCATAGACAGAGTCTTTTCTGGTATCAAAAGTGCTAAAGCCTACCCGAGTACCTTCATATAATTTGGGTGTTTTTCCATTTCCATTCAGAAAGGGATAAGACACCGAAGCGGCATTGGTATGCCCGGGCATATCCACCTCTGGAATAATCGTTATAAATCTTTCTTTGGCATAATTTACAATCTCTTTGTAGTCTTCCTGTGTAAAAAATCCCCCGGATTCCCCGCCTACTTCAGTGCTACCACCAATTTCTGTTAGTTTCGGCCAGGACTTGATTTCAATTCGCCAACCCTGGTCATCCGTCAAATGTAAATGCAAAACATTGATTTTGTAGTAGGCCAGCAAATCTAAATATCGTTTCACATCGGACACACTGAAGAAGTGCCTCGCCACATCGAGCATGGAACCTCTGTATTCAAAATTGGGAGCATCATTTATGGTCCCTCCCGGCAAGGCCCAAATGGGATATGCTGCCAAGCTGTCGATACTGTTTTCGGGAATAATCTGCCTAAGGGTCTGGATTCCTCTAAAAGCGCCCTCCGCGGAATTGGCACGTATAACTACGGAGTCCTTCAGAATGTTCAAGGTATAGGCTTCAGCCCCTTTCAATTGGTCATCGTTTTCCTGAATAAAGTATATACCCCGATCTACTCGCTCCAAATTGTAGTCATTAACGGGGATTTGCAGGTTGGTTTTAGACAGGATCTTTTGGGCAAGGTAATTCCCTACTGCTTCAAATCCCTCTGCGTCTTCGCCTATATATATTGCGGAATATTGATCGAGCGCAAAGGCCTCGCCAGAAGGGATCACTTTTAAGGGGTAAGGGATCATATGCTCCTGCGATAGATCAGTGGTGGCAAAATTGTAATCGGGAGTCTGGTGTTTTTGGCACCCTACCAAAACCATTAAAAGTAAAAGTGCAGGCAATAATTTTGAGGTCATAGTAATTCTTTTCATTTAGATGTGATTATTTTACATAGGGTGTAATGACCTGTTGCCATAACTCGTATCCCTGTTTATTCATGTGCAATCCGTCTTCAATAAACAATTTGTGATTTAGTGTTTTTCCTTTAAGCATTACCTTCCAAATATCGGCATATTCCACATTATCTACTTTTTTGGAAAGGCGCTTAAATTTTCGATTGAGAGTATTGTATTTTCCCTTTAAGTGCCAGCGCACAATACTGGGTTTGGCAGATATCAGCACTACTTCTGCCTTGCTGAATTTCCCTCTAATTTCCTGGATGATATGTTTGATATCCTTCATGATCTTCCCGGGCGATTTACGCTCATAGAGATCATTGTCCCCTTCGTAAATAAATACCTTCTTGGGATTGTATTTCAGGACCAGGGGTTTCAGATATGTCAGCAGGTCAGAGGCATGAGAACCACCAAATCCTGTATTTATTATCTGTTCTTCAGGATAAATCTGCTGTAAGTTATCCCAAAACCGGATACTTGAACTTCCGGTAAACACAATGGTTTTGGCCTCACCATTCCAAAGGGAATCATACTTCAATTCAATAGCGCTTACTTCCTCTGAAAACCGTTGCGGATCCTGGGCTGAAGCATTTGAAACCAGTAAAACTATAACTCCAAAATATAAAGTAAATCGTTTGAAACCCATTTAGCAAATTGCTTGATAAACCAAAATCTTCCTTTGAACTTTTTCGGTGTAAAGATTAAAATTGCCGAATCTCCCTTCAATATACGCTCTCATCAGCGCGCTATTTTAGATTCGGTAAGTCCCTCGGTGAGCGCCCATTCATAAACCCTCGCAATCCAATTATCTGAGGGAAGGCCTTGCTTTTTCATTCCAAAACCGTGACCCCCTTTTGAATACATGTGCATCTCGGTAGCTACTCCTTCATCTTGCCATGCAGCATAGAGCTTTACAGTTTCAGGTGCCAGGAGTAAAGGATCGTCAGAAGCGCATACTACTGCCATAGGAGGTGCATCTTCAGGAACTTCATAGTCTCCAAGCACAGTCATCCAGGGATATACAGGTACTATAAAATTGGGCCTGTTTTCATCTTTTGCATTAAAAGTGACCCCCATGGTAACCGCTCCCCCGGCTGAAAATCCCATAAATCCAATTTTATCGGGCAATACCCCCAGGGAGGTAGCATTTTTTCGTACATAATCCACGGCTGTTAATCCGTCAGCAACAGACAAAGGAAGAACCGGAGCCACTTTTTCACCTATTTTCTCCCCAATTTCCATAACTTCTTTTACGCCGTCCTTCCCTGTGGGAACCAGACGATACTTAAGGACGAAGGCCGTAATTCCTTTTTGTGTGAGCCATTTGGCAACATCCTTTCCCTCACTATTAATACTAAGGGCAAATAGCCCGCCCCCGGGCGCTACAATCACTGAGGTGCCTGTAGCGATACTGGCATCGGGCCTAAATACTTCCATTGAGGGCTTAGAAACATTAGTCACTACCTGGGTTTGCCATATTGGAGAATAGTATTCCTGTTCACCTTCAGTCCAGGAAACTTTTTCTGAAGCATCAAAAGGTAAACTAATGATTTCTTGGGCATTAATTAGAAAGGGAGTTAAAAACAGAAAATACCAAAAGAATTTTTTCATTGTACGTAATTGTTTAGTAGACCATTGTCGGGTTCAAATTAGTCGATTATTGCCTGGTACACAAACTGACGAAGTTTATCCCCATAAAGCCCTTTGTAGGGCTGGTATTGTGTCAAAAAGATAGCGATAAGGTCTTCCTCTGGATCAATAAAAAAGAAGGTGCTGAAGGCTCCGCTCCAATAGTATTGTCCTTGAGAACCCAATGCTTTTGATTTTGCCAGGTTGGTGGTAACACCAAATCCAAGGCCAAATCCCTGCCCCGGGGCGGGGTATAA
>CBDUAW010000233.1:0-4500 GCA_965365215.1 uncultured Eudoraea sp.
ATCGCCCATCAACTCGCGAACCGCAAGCGCTGTGCCATCAGGGGAATTATCATCTACCACTAATATATCAAAGGATTTTTTCAATTCGAAAACCGCCCTTGTAATCGCCTCAATATTTTCAATTTCGTTATATGTAGGGATAATTACTAAGCTATCGGACATTGGTTTGCAGGAATTTTGACAAAAATACTACTTTAAATAAGCCATTCACAGCTGAAATATATTTTAGTGAATCGAAAAAGGACATTAGTACGGTTATTTGTAATTTTGAGGGTAACAACTAGAACTAATGACCAACAATCTTCCCAGGAGATATGTCTATATCTTAGGCGTAATTTTGCTGATAAATCTTATCCAGGCATATTTTACCCCCCTGATATTTGACGAAGCTTATTATTGGTACTACGCAAAGAATTTAGCCTGGGGATATTTTGATCACCCACCAATGGTTGCCTTTATGATAAAGGCAGGAGCCTTATTTTTTTCTGGAGAACTTGGTGTTAGATTAATTAGCTGTTTCCTGGGGGCAGGTACCTTTTACCTTATTTGGGATATTGTAAGGAACCAAATAAAAGATCAATTTATAGTTCACTTCTTTGTTTTGGTAATGTCCATGACCTTATTAAATGCATATGGTTTCTTCACCCTGCCAGATACCCCCTTGTTATTTTTTACAGCACTTTTTCTCCGGATCTACCAAAAGTTTACAGTCAATGCAAACTATGTTCTTGCCATTGTTTTGGGCCTCGTTATGGCCGCCTTAATGTACAGCAAATACCACGCAGTACTTGTGATATTTTTTGTGATCCTTTCGAACCTAAAACTTCTCTACAATAAATTTGCCTGGTTGGCAGTTGTAATTGCACTACTGGCTTACACTCCTCATCTTTTGTGGCTCTATGAAAACGATTTTGTATCAATCAACTATCATCTTTTTGAAAGGCCAAACAGGGCATATGAATTTGGGGATTTTACTTTAGGGTATTTCCTTAACCTGATAGTCCTTTTCGGATTAACATTTCCTTGGATTTATCTGGCACTTTTTAAAACAAGGAGCAAGGACCTATTTTCAAGAGCATTGCTGTTTCTATCGTACGGAGTGCTGTTGTTTTTTCTCGTATCGAGCATACAACGAAGAGTGCAGACACAATGGTTAATTGTGGTTTGTATTCCCTTGGCAATTATTGTCTTTGAATATCTTTTGGAACACCCTGTTCACAGAAAATGGATTTTCCGTATGGGGATTGCTAATCTTATACTCCTGGGATACCTGAGACTGGGTCTTATATTTGAACCCTTGTTCCCCATTGTATACGAAACTCATGGCAATAAGGAATGGGTTAAGAAGATCACTGCCGAAACCGGAGATATTCCCGTAGTCTTTGAAAATTCGTATCGCAATGCTTCCATGTATAGCTTTTATTCTGGTAACACCTCCTATTCTCTGAACAATATAATGTTTCGAAAAAATCAGTATTCCATTGATCAGTCAGAAGAAGCCATACAAGGCAAAAAGGTCGTGTTTGTATCCAAGTTTCGAAAAAAGGGAGACTTTAGCTACCAGAATGCAAAAGGCACAAAATACATAGCAAACTACATGGATAATTTTGAATCCTATCGCAAACTGCAATGCCTTGTGGAGGAAAGAAGTTCTTATCCGGAAGGAGAAGAATTGGAATTCATCGTTTTTAACCCCTATTTGACCGACATTCCACTCGAGAAACTGCGATTTGGGATAGTATACCTCAATTCCCATAAACAGGTCCTGGAAACCGCCTTGCTGGAAACCGTTCCACAAGAAACGAATTTAAAAGTCCTGAAGGCCCAAAGCGGTACTACCTTTTTATTCAGGAGACCGACCCCTCCGGTAGATAACCCAGCCTATTTCAAGATCAGTATATCTGAGAATCATTTCTATTGGGGTCTGAATGGTAATAATGTAAAACTCAATTAATGGAACCAATATACCGAACTGTTAATTCTTATGACTGGATTACCCTGGTAATCCTAATTGGTTTGGTCCTGTTAGTAATTGTAAAAAGTCTCTCTTACAGCCGTTTTATGAATTTTGTTATTCTCCCGTTTAATAGCAAGTATGTTTTTATGTACAATAAAAAAGACAGGCTGATCAATGGTTTTCACTTATTTTTCACGGCTTTCCTGATCCTAAACCTTGCACTCTATCTCTATTGGGTAGTAGACATAATGGAAATGCCAGGTTTTAATAGTTCCCCATTATTCTTTTTGATGATCTTGGGACTAATATTTCTCTTTCTGCTTTTAAAATTGGGATTACAACTGGGAAATGGATTTGTTTTTAACAACCAGAAACTCATATCTGAGGTTATATTCAAAAAATTATCCTATCTCAACTACAGTAGCCTGGTGATGTTTCTGACCAATATCTATTTCACCTATATCGTAAAAGGCTCTAAAACTGTAGTATTCATAAGTATATTCTTAATAATACTTATTAATATCATTGGTTGGATTACCCTGATAAAAAGTCGTCAAAAATTCATCACATCGCACTTTTTCTATTTTATTTTGTACCTTTGCGCTCTCGAAATTGCGCCCTTTGTAATCATTGCAAATTATCTAAAATCATAAGGTAGATGAAAGTAAAGACAATTTTAGTTTCCCAACCAGAACCTAAAATGGAGAATTCTCCTTATTTACGACTTATCGAAAAAGAGAAGGTAAAGGTAGACTTCAGGCCATTCATCCACGTTGAGGGTGTTGATGCTAAGGGCGTAAGACAACAAAAGATAGACCTGAACGACTATTCTGCAATCGTATTGACAAGCAGGAACTCTGTGGACCATTTTTTCCGCATTGCAGAAGAAATGCGCTTTAAGGTACCAGACACCATGAAATATTTTTGTCAGTCAGAGGCAGTGGCCTACTATCTTCAGAAATATGTAGTTTACCGGAAGCGAAAGATATATGTGGGAAAACGTAATTTTAATGACCTTCTCCCACTAATTAAAAAATACAAGGACGAGCAATTTCTTCTCCCTTCTTCAGATGTATTAAAATCATCTATTCCTGATGCCTTGAACAATTTGAATATTGTTTGGACAAGGGGTATTTTTTACAAAACAGTGATCAGCGATTTATCTGATCTGCGTGATGTTTATTATGATGTCCTGGTATTTTTCAGTCCGTCGGGAATAGAATCCCTTCTTAAAAACTTTCCAGATTTTGAACAGAACAACACCAGAATTGCTGTTTTTGGAAATTCGACCATTAAAGCCGCAACCGATGCCGGACTTCGGATAGACATTAAGGCTCCTACTCCGGAAACACCCTCAATGACCATGGCACTTCAGAAATATATTACCAGCGTTAACAAAAAGTAATCCGCACATTGGTTTATTGGAATAAGAGTTAAAAGCAGGTTACCGCCTCTGTACTGCATAGCAGCTATTTCTAATTATATTCCCACTTTATTTTGTTGAAGCTCCTGATCCTAGGAATGTTGCTTGGGTTCGGCGATGAGGTATACAATTCCTAAAAGGATCCATGCCGTAATCATTAGTAATCCTCCTAAGGGAGTCACAAACCCTATGCTCCTGAAATCTACGGATGTAAGGCTATTTGTAGCTAAAAAATATATGGAAAAGGAAAATAACACAACCCCGGATAGTACCAGGTAAAAAACCAAGGTCTTCATTCGCTTAGGAATCCCATTTATCAGTGCCAGGACCAGAAGGAAAAGGGCGTGATACATCTGATACTTTACCCCTGTTTCAAATGTGGCCATTTCATCTGCGCTGAGACTGGATTTTAATCCATGCGCTCCAAAGGCCCCAAGCGCTATAGCCGTTACGCCAATAATGACTCCAACCCCAAATATTGTTTTGTTCATAACTTGTAGCCTTACATTACCTAAAAATATAACAATTTGATACCTTAGCCTAGGCTTATCTTAAATTTAGATCCTTATAAGTAATGCGTAATATTTTGGTTATAGGTGCCGGGAAATCTACCTCCTTCCTGCTTGATTATTTCCTTGAAAAATCATCTTCAGAAAATCTACACCTCATCATTGGGGACCTCGATCCGGAGAACCTCCCTGATTCCGTAAAAAATCATCCTTCATGCGATACAATCACACTTGATATCAATGAGGAGGAAGAGCGTCAGAAAGCCATTAAACGGGCAGACATTATCGTTTCCATGTTGCCTGCACGTTTTCATATAAAAGTCGCAGAAGATTGCCTGGCATTTGGCAAAAACCTCGTAACTGCATCCTATATCAGCAAAGAAATTAAAGCGCTCCATCCTCAGGTAAAAGCAAAAGGCCTGATCTTTATGAACGAAATTGGTCTGGACCCCGGAATAGACCATATGAGTGCCATGCAAATTATCAACAGGATTAGAGATAAAGGAGGGAAAATACTCCTTTTCGAATCTTTTACCGGAGGGCTTGTTGCCCCGGAAAGTGACAATAATCTATGGAATTATAAATTTACCTGGAATCCCAGAAATGTAGTT
>CBDUAW010000234.1:0-4498 GCA_965365215.1 uncultured Eudoraea sp.
TTTATATGAAGACTGCTATTGGGGAAGATGGGAAAGTAAATATCCTGCAAGACAGCATCGTTTACGATACACTTCCTAATGGTAAAGTAGTGGCTACTAATCTGCCAGGCGAGATTAAAATGGTGCCTGTAGACGAAGAAGAGACCTATTTAAGGACTAACTTCTCCTCTAGTGACAACCGTGGATACCGCGATGGTGATCCGGGATCTTCCAGATTTTTTGACCGGTTTAGCGATGAGGAGGAGCAACGTAAGATGTACGATTCGCCAAAACACAAAGTAGAGCGCGATTCCACAGGTAAAATTATTCGTCAGTACGATAAGAGTAATAACCGTACTACGCTCATTAATGATGAGGTAAGAGTCTACAAAGGAGGTTCCTGGAGAGACAGGGCTTACTGGTTAGATCCGGCACAAAGGAGGTATTTACCACAGTATATGGCCACAGATTATATCGGTTTCCGATGTGCTATGTCCAGAGTGGGATCCAAATCCAAATCCAAGAATAAAACCGTTAGAGGTAAAAAAGCTAGGTAATATTTTAAGTAAAGTGTTATTAGCCCTGATGCAAATGTGTCAGGGCTTTTTTTATATCTTTACGCCATGACAATTGCAGCGCTGCACAAGCTATTCCTACAACATCCATTAGCCTGCACGGATACCAGAAACATTAGTGGCCCTTGTATGTTCTTTGCGCTGAAAGGTGAGAATTTCAATGGAAATAAGTTTGCAAATGACGCTCTTAGAAAAGGAGCAGCCTATGCAGTTGTGGACGATCCTAAATATGCGGTTAACAACCAAACAATCCTTGTTCCGGATGTTTTGAAAGCACTTCAGCAATTAGCCCTTTTTCACAGAGAAAATTCAAAGGCAAAGATTTTGGCACTTACAGGGAGTAATGGCAAGACCACTACCAAAGAATTGATCCATACCGTACTTGCAACAAAATACAGGACAATTGCAACCAGCGGAAATTTCAACAACCATATAGGGGTTCCACTTACCTTGCTAAGGATAGAAAATGACACTGAAATTGCCGTAGTGGAAATGGGTGCCAATCATCAGCAAGAGATAGCCTTTCTCTGCACCCTTGCCATGCCAGATTATGGCTATATCACCAATTTTGGAAAGGCACACCTGGAAGGTTTTGGAGGGGTCAAAGGAGTCATAAAGGGCAAAAGTGAACTCTATGATCACCTTATTGAAAATGAAAAAGAAGTATTTTTTAATGCCGATGACCCCATTCAACGTCAAAAACTCAACTCCTACATCAGGAAATATGGCTATAGCCAAACCGATTCTAAATATTACCTCATTAAATTCCGAGGGGCTTATCCCCATGTACAAATAGAAGTGGAGAATACCCACATCCAGACCCAGTTAATAGGAAGTTACAATTTCGGGAATTGCGCTGCTGCTATTATGATTGGCAAATATTTCAACGTTCCTCTGCCCAAGATTAAAAATGCCCTGGAGCGCTACGTACAGTTAAACAACCGATCTCAATTTATCACAAAAAATGGGGTTAACATTGTACTCGATGCTTACAATGCCAATCCTACAAGTATGCGAGCTGCCTTGGAAAATTTCAGGGATTTAAAGGGAAGCCCAAAAATTGCCTTTCTCGGGGATATGTTCGAGTTAGGACCTTCCTCCAAAAAGGAGCATCAAGACATTGCTAACCTGGCTGCTTCCTTTGGACTGGATGAGATCTTTCTTATAGGAAAACACTTTGGAGAAATTGAAACAACAGACAAGCAGTTTGAAGACTTTCAGGCACTTTCGGAATACTTAAGAGAAAAGCCCATAGAAAAGGGAACTTTATTAATAAAAGGTTCCCGGGGTATGGCTTTGGAACGTATTTTGGATATTCTGTAAATTACTTTTCCTTAAAGTTCGTACCTTTTTCCTATGAGTCGGCAGAATTATTATCCCATGACCACCTATCCTGGAAAATACGTCAGGATTTGGAGCGTATTGAAAGTTTTACTGGGATTTTTATTTGTTTTTTTATCCTGCAGCAAAGATGACGAAAAGGGGGAATCTCTTCCCACTATGGAGGCAATAAACAAAATTGATCTGTCAGCAGGGGTGCGCAATTCGGTTATGAAACTATCTGACGGGAGCGACTGGCAATACCGAATCTCTGTTCCTCCGATATCCCAAAACGAAAAAGTTCCACTTATTCTAAATTTGCATTGGGCGGGCAGTTACAATAGTTACATTGAGTCTATGAGATGCCTTGTTGAACCGGCATTCTCGGATTACAATTATATTATTTTTTCGCCAAGGATTCCCTTCGGAGAAAACTGGTTTGATCCGGTTACCCGTAAAAGGATTCTTACTTTTATTGACCTTGTGTTGACGAACTGGCCCGTGGATAGAGATAGAATAGCAGTTACCGGCTATAGTCTGGGCGGTACGGGCTGCTGGAATTATGCTGCATCCTACCCGGAATACTTTTCCGCTGCTATCCCCATGGCCGGGGCATACATTTCAGATGATAAAATTGATATCCCCTTAACGGTAATTCACGGTACTGAAGATGAGTTATATGATTACGATTTAGCGGTTTCGTTTTTACAGGAGAGTGTTGATAAGGGCTCAGAAATCCAGATTCTAACAGCAGAAGGATTATCGCATCAACAAGCCTGCAATTACTTGCCGTATCTTATGGATGCGGCAGACTGGCTGGCACTCGATATATGGTACTGATAAAAATGTCCAAAGCAATGATCGCAAGCTTGTGGGACATACTGGATTCGAACCAGTGACCTCTGCCCTGTCAAGGCAGCGCTCTAAACCAACTGAGCTAATATCCCTTTTGGGAGTCACAATATCGGAAAATTATTAAACCTAATGGTTCAAAAAAAATATTAAATGAAAATAATAAGCTGGAATATAAATGGCATAAGAGCGGCCGTAAAAAAGAATTTTCTTAAAGAAATGGATGCACTTAACTGGGATATTTTATGTCTTCAGGAAACAAAAGGGCAAGACGAAGAAGTAAAAAAAGCTTTGGCTCCCTGGAAAGATTACCATATCATCTGTAATTCTGCCGAAAAAAAAGGGTATTCCGGAACAGCGATTATAAGTAAGTTTCCAATTGAGCAGCATTCCGTGGATATCGGGGTCGAAAAATTTGATAATGAAGGAAGGGTTATCTGCCTGGATCTGGACCAATGCTATTTGGTAAATGTTTACGTGCCAAATTCCGGACAACAATTAGACCGGTTGCCTTATCGAAAAGAGTGGGATGCAAATTTTCTTAAATATCTGAAAGAAAAAGAGAAGGTGAAACCTGTAATTGTTTTTGGGGATTTTAATGTGGCTCACTGTCCAATTGATCTAAAAAACGATAAATCCAATTACAACAAAACTGCCGGCTATACCCAGATCGAAATAGATGGGATGGATAATTTTATCAAGGCAGGATTTAAGGATAGTTATAGGCAACTTAATCCTGAAACAATAGCCTATACCTATTGGAGTTATAGGTTCAAAGCCAGAGAACGGAATACGGGGTGGCGTATTGACTATTTCCTAGTTAGTTCCTCCTTATTGGAACAGATTGAGAAAGTGGAAATCCTTACTGATATTTATGGGTCCGATCATTGCCCGGTTTCCCTTGCTATTGCTATTTAATGTAGCTGGTTATAGTAGTCTGAACTTTTCTGAAATAATTTTCAGAATCCTGTTTACCTTATCCTCTTCTACTTTCATGATATTTGAAATTTCAGTCACGGATTGTTCTCCAAATACAAAAAGTTCCAGGATATGTTTGCTTCTCGGCGGTATATCTCCGTAGAGACTCCCGAGTAAGCTCCTTTTTTCATTAGAAAGGAGAGAGGATTCCTTAAGGTTTAACTTATTTATTAATTGTCTTTCGGCATCCTCTTCTAAAATAATTTGAGGTGCCCAGGTAGTATCCTGTTTATATGAAATGTCATCTAGTTCGGTTTTCAGGATCAAATCCCCATCCACGTCCATTAGAAATTTTTCCTGTAATCTGTTCAGCTCGTGTTTCAAAATACTTTCTGTTGAGATATCACTATGGTTTTCCTCCTCATACTTAATGATCTCATCAATTTTTATAATAGATTTTTCAAAAAGCAAATGCTTTAATTCTTCCAAAGACTGCTGAGGCGAAAATGTATTAAATACGTCCAGATACACTTCATCTAACATCCCCTGCGCATCATAGAATTGGCGTTCAATTTTCCCCTGGTTTTCAGATACCTTGAGACTTGCCGTCATAAACCGTTCCAATTCGGGAACCAGAGATTTTATCTTTTCGTAAAATTCCTTAAAGTTGTTTTCCTCCTTGTACTTTACTAATTCTCTTGTTGGCATAATTCACGTATTTAAATCCTCCCAACCCGGGAGAAACCCTTAAGATTATGGATTAAAGCTAGCTCTTCTCAAAGAGGAAACATATGATATCTGTCATCTTTTTCCACAGAACTATCATAAGCAAGTTTTCATAGAATAACGCCCTA
>CBDUAW010000235.1:0-4496 GCA_965365215.1 uncultured Eudoraea sp.
TCGGCCGGAATGCTGGGCTTTGGCCTGGCACTAGCCTTACCTTTTGCCTTGTTTGCCATGTTCCCGGCCTGGTTGAATTCCCTGCCAAAATCAGGGAGCTGGATGAATACGGTAAAAGTAGTGCTGGGTTTCCTGGAATTGGCCCTGGCCTTCAAGTTTTTGTCGAACGCAGATTTGGTTGGAAATTGGGGTGTTTTTAAAAGGGAGATTTTCCTGGGGATATGGATCCTGATCTTTTTGTTTATGGTGCTATACCTTTTTGGAGTATTTACCTTTAAACATGAAGGGCCAAAACGTAAATTAGCCCCATTGCGAATCGCAACAGGTCTTATATCCGCAACTTTTACCGTGTATCTTATTTTGGGATTATTCAATATTGGCAGTCTCAAACTTCTCAGTGGATTTCCCCCACCTGATTTTTACAGTGTCATGGAGAAAGAGAGCGATTGTCCGCTGGGGATTGATTGCTATAAAGACTTTAACAAAGGGGTAGCCCATGCCAGAGAAGTAAATAAACCCATTTTGCTCGATTTTACCGGCTGGGCCTGCGTTAACTGCCGGAAAATGGAGGAAAATGTCTGGAGCGAACCTAATATTTACCCTATCTTAAAAGAGGACTATTTATTGATTTCTCTCTATATTGACGATAGAAAATTGCTTCCCGAGGAAGAACGTTTTAAATTCCAGTTCGAATCAGGGAGGGTTAAGACCATTGAAACCATTGGTGAAAAATGGGGAACATTCCAATCCTTAAATTTTGGTTCTGCTTCCCAGCCCTATTATGTGCTACTGGCACCGGATCTTGAAGTCCTTAATGCTGCTGTTCAAAATACGGATAGCGAAACCTACTACAATTGGCTGCAGGAAGGTCTGGAACGTTTCAAAAACAAGAATGAAATGAGTGCCATAAGCATCCAATAGGGTGCTTTTTTAATACCTGAAATACAAGTATCTTTAGTACCAAAGTAAGAGGCTATGAAGAAATTAAAAATAGCGGGTTGGGTAGTATTCATTTTGCTCATCCTGATCGTCATTACGGGCTTTGCCTTTGTACAGTCTTTGAAGCCAGATTATGAAGGAGGGCAGCAATTACCAGGTCTGCAAGAAGAAGTGACCGTTTATTACGATACCTACGGTATTCCGCATATTTACGGTAAAAACGAAACAGATGCATTCAGGGCACTGGGATATGTGCATGCGCAGGACCGGTTGTGGCAAATGGAACTGCTGAGAAGGGTGGCCAAGGGAGGCCTGTCTGAGGTATTTGGCAAGGACCTCATTAATACAGATCGTTTCTTTTTGTCATTGGGAATAGAGGAAGCAACCAATAAAACCCTGAAGAGCCTGGATAGAAATAGCGAGATGATTCTTTTAACCCAGGCCTACCTGGATGGGGTTAATCAGTTTATTGAAGAAGGGCCAACGCCAATTGAATTTCATTTAACCAGTCTGGAAAAACAGCCCTTTACCCTGGAAGATGTTTATAATGCCATAGGTTATATGAGTTTTAGTTTTGCAATGGCACATAAAACGGATCCTTTGCTGACCAAAATACGGGACAGCCTTGGTACGGCCTATCTTGAGGACCTGGCTATAGATGTTGACACCAATACAGTTTGGATAAAAAATTACAAGGAAGGCTCACAGCAGGCCTTACCCGCTTCCTCAATTACTGCCATTAACAACGCCCTTGATAAATTACCCATCCCTCAATTCATAGGTAGTAACAGTTGGGTTTTAGGGCCAGGCAAAACGAAGAGTGGGAAGGTAATCCTGGCCAATGATCCGCATATAGGATTTGCACAACCCTCTGTCTGGTATGAAGCCCATGTAGTAACACCAACTTATGAGAAATATGGGTATCATCTCGCAGGGGTACCTTTTCCTTTGTTAGGGCACGATAGGAATCTTGCCTATGGCCTTACCATGTTTGAGAATGATGATATAGACTTTTACCAGGAACGAATACATCCTGAGGAGAAAGACCAGTACAGAGTTGAGGATGGGTGGAGCCCAATGACAATCCATACCAAATCTATAAAAGTGAAGGACAGCACTCCGGTGGAATTTGCCTATCGTACAACTCGTCATGGGCCAATTTTAAATGGGGTAATGGATCAACTAAACGATGACGGGGCTTTAAGCATGTCCTGGATTTATACCCAGATAGAAAATCGGGTTTTGCATGCCCTTTATGGTATTAGTCATGCCACAGACCTGGAATCTTTTAAAAATAGCCTTCCCGATATACATGCCCCTGGCCTTAATGTGATGTACGGCGATGCAGATGGGAATATTGCCTGGTGGGCAACTGCAAAACTGTACGAGATGCCCGAAGGGACGCAAACTAAACTGGTGCTGGATGGGAATAAAGGAGCAGAGCGGTTACGATACCTTGATTTTGAAGAGAATCCCTCTGCGGTTAACCCTCCATGGGAATATGTTTACTCGGCCAACAACCAACCCGATTCAGTTTCAGGTATGAAAATCCCGGGGTATTACCTCCCGGAAAACAGGGCTAAAAGAATAGAAGCCCTATTAGGGCCTAAAAACGATTGGGACAGGGAAAGTGTAGGGGAGATGATCACAGATGTAACCTCTTCTGTTAATCCCGGGGTGGCATTGGAATTACTTTCGTTGCTAAGGAAGGATGATTTTGAGGAGGCCGAGCTGCAGGCCCTTGAACGTCTTGGCACCTGGAATGGGGATTATCCCATCCAGAGCCTGGAAGCTCCTGTTTACCACCGCTGGATCTATTACCTGCTGAAACTTACAATGGAAGATGAATTGGGAACCGAGAAGTTCAAACAACTTTTGGGGACACACTTTCTAAAAAGGACAATAGCATCCCTGGTACAAAAAGATAATTCGATATGGTGGGATGATGTTAGCACGGCCAACAAGGTTGAATCCCAAGCTGATATAGCAAATAAAGCGGCCCGGATGGCCTTGCAAACCCTCAGGGAAGACCTTGGGGAAGACCATAGGCAGTGGACCTGGGATAAACTACATACCCTGGAGCATGAACATCCAATAGGGCAGGTGGCCTCTCTACGAGATTTTTTTAACGTTGGCCCTTATCCGGTTCCCGGGACTAAGGAAGTGATCAATAACCTGGCATTTCCGTATAACGAAAGTGGGAAGTTTAAAGTAACTGCAGGACCCTCTACACGGCGTGTGATCGATTTTTCCGATATAGAGAACAGTATGAGCATCCTCCCAACAGGACAATCAGGAAATCCGCTTAGTGAACACTATGAAGACCAGGCCGAGATGTACATTCAGGGCAAATTCAGAAAAATGATGATGAACCAGGAGGAGATTAGGGAAAAAGCAGCTTCTGTGCTTATATTTCAACCTAATTAATATAGAGTAAATACTCTATATATAGATTATATACTATATATTATATTTTTTACTTATCTTAGTGGGTCTAACTCATCTACTGATGTTAACCCGGGTATTTGGCAGTGCGATAATTGGTGTTGAGGCTATCCCCATCGGGATCGAGGTAAATGTAGACACCGGAATAGGTTACCACCTAGTGGGCTTGCCAGATAATGCTATTAAGGAAAGTAATTACCGGATTGCTGCGGCCCTTTTAAACAATGGCTACAAAATTCCGGGCAAGAAGATCACCATCAACCTTACCCCTGCAGATTTGCGAAAAGAAGGCTCGGCCTATGATCTCCCTTTGGCTATGGGTATTCTGGCCGCTTCCAACCAAATTCAGTTAAAACAACCCATTGAGGAATATATGATTATGGGCGAACTATCACTTGATGGTACCTTACAACCCATAAAAGGGGCTCTGCCCATAGCCTTGAATGCGCGAGATAGCGGATTCAGGGGATTTATTCTTCCCAGGGACAATGCCTGTGAAGCTGCAATTGTAGAAGGTTTGGAGGTATATGGGGTGGAGAATATTGAAGAAGTTATCCGCTTCTTTGATCAGGAAGAAGTGTTGAACCCCGTCTATGTAGACTTACAAACCCAGTTTTATCTTCAACAACACGCAAGCGACAAGGATTTTGCCGACGTTAGGGGACAGGAGAGTATTAAGCGCTGTATGGAGATTGCGGCCGCAGGAGGCCATAACATCATTTTGATAGGCCCCCCGGGTGCTGGGAAAACCATGTTAGCCAAAAGACTGCCCAGCATATTGCCGCCAATGACTCTTCAGGAAGCCCTGGAAACCACAAAGATCCACAGTGTGTTGGGGAAGGTGAAGAAGGGAGGGATCATAAGCCAACGCCCCTTCAGGAGCCCCCATCACACTATTTCCGATGTCGCCCTGGTAGGCGGCGGCAGTTATCCGCAACCTGGCGAAATCTCTATGTCGCACAACGGAGTGCTCTTTTTAGATGAGCTCCCGGAGTTTAAGCGCAGTGTCCTGGAAGTAATGCGGCAACCCCTGGAAGACAGGGAAGTCACTATTTCAAGGGCCCGGTTTACCATTACCTATCCCAGCAGTTTTATGTTGGTGGCCAGCATGA
>CBDUAW010000236.1:0-4495 GCA_965365215.1 uncultured Eudoraea sp.
TAAAGGTCCCTGCCACTTCCCAAAGCATTAAGCACCGTAGCATGGGCATAGAATTCCATAAAATTGTAAGACATTCCAAAATCCACATTAAAATAGCCCACACTATTCTTTGCCCCGGTTATGATAGGATCTGGGATAACCGATCTGAATTCGGTCTCATCAAGGCTACTTTGTATAAAACCTGCACTCATCCCAAAGGATAATTGGTTCAGGATCCGTACTTCAGATCCCATTTGAAGGTGGTGTGCATAAGTTAGTTTAACCCCCGTCTGAGAATGGTAGCCATTGGCATCATTAAATATGATAGCCCCTATACCACTGCGGGTCTGGGGTATTCTGTAGTGCGCACTTAAAGTCTGTAAATTAGGGGCCTCTTCTACGCTAAACCATTGCTTTCTCGCCGTGAGCCTTATCTTTCCTCCTTCTCCAATACCTGCCATGGAAGGGTGCACCAGATAATAATTATCTGATAAATAATCAAAGTAAACCGGAATACCTTCCTGTGCCATTAATGAGCTACCAAAAAATAACAGGGAAAAATAAAAAAAGAGGAGATTTTTCATCTAGGAGGAGGGGCTGATTTTAGCTATGTGTTTCAAATATAAAGTATAACGGAGGAAATACCACATTATTATATTCTGGATAACTTGTAAATAGGTTGTATTTTTGCCACAAATTACACCTATGAAAGAGTATACAATAACCATAGTAAGGACCAACAACCCTGCAATTCTGAAATTTGAAGCAAATCATCTTTTAGTTCAGGGTAGTAATTACGAATTCAAAAATATAGATGAGGCTAAGCCCTCTCCTCTTGCACAGCAGTTGTTTTACCTCCCATTTATCAAGACCGTTTACATATCCGGGAATTTTATTGCCCTGCAAAAATTTGATATTGTGGAATGGGATGATGTAAAGGGGGAAGTGGCTCAGCAGCTGGTAGAATACCTGAACACCGGAGCTCCTGTAGTGAACGAAGAAGTCACATCAAAAAAGATTCCCGTAACACTTTATGCCGAAGTAACTCCAAATCCGGCGGTCATGAAATTTGTGGCTAATCGCAAATTGGTCCCCGGGATGTTTGAATTTAAGAACATAGACGAAGCAAAATCCTCAGCCCTGGCAACAATGTTATTCCAGTATCCCTTTGTAAAAGAGGTGTTTATGGATGAAAATTATATCTCTATTACGAAATATGAGGTAACTGAGTGGAATGATGTAACCATGGATATACGGGACGAAATTCGAAATTTTGTTGCCGATGGGAACGAACTGGTATCAGAAGAAGCCGTTGCGATAAATACCGCTCAAGTAGCGGAGCAAAAGCAGCAAATTGCCCATTTGGATGATACTTCTCAGCAAATTGTAGATATTCTTGAAGAATATGTGAAGCCTGCCGTTGCCAGTGACGGTGGAAATATCCTTTTCCAGTCCTATGAGGCCGAAAGTAAGACCGTAAATGTTGTACTACAAGGTGCTTGCAGCGGGTGTCCTTCATCAACATTTACCCTGAAAAACGGTATAGAAACCATGCTAAAAAACATGCTTGGAGATAAAGTTGAGCAAGTTGTGGCCATGAATGGATAAAACAGACCGTTTATATCCAATAAACTCCTTTTATTTCTTAATTTAGGGAGATAAATAAAATCAGAAAATTATGGCAGTATTAAAAGTTATTGAGGTATTAGCAAACTCTTCAGAAGGTTGGGAAGATGCGGCAAAAAAGGCAGTATCCCAGGCATCCAAATCCGTTAATAATATACGTTCTGTGTATATCAATGAGCAAAGCGCTACCGTAAAGGATGGTAAAATTGACGATTATCGGGTTAATGTAAAAATTACCTTTGAGGTTAAATAACACCATCACAAACTAAGAAAAGCGCCCGGTTGGCGCTTTTTTTTTTGGCTCTTTTTGGCCTTACCTTTGTATATGGTCCAAAGGAGTATCTTATTGCTTTTACTGCTAAGCGTATTCTGGAGTTGCAACCGCAAAAACGAATCAATGGCGCATAAATACACCAATGCATTAATTCACGAATCGAGCCCTTATCTCCTTCAGCACGCCCATAATCCTGTAAATTGGGTAGCCTGGTCCCCAGAGATCCTGGAGCGAGCACAAAAGGAAGACAAACTCTTGTTAATAAGTATAGGATATGCCGCCTGCCATTGGTGCCATGTCATGGAAGCCGAGTGTTTTGAGGACGAAGAAGTTGCCAGAGTAATGAATTCCAATTTTATCAATATTAAGGTTGATAGAGAAGAACGTCCTGATATTGACCATATCTACATGGATGCCGTGCAAATGATGACCGGAAGGGGCGGCTGGCCCTTAAATGTGGTAGCCCTGCCAGACGGACGTCCATTCTGGGGGGCGACCTATGTAAAAAAGGGCGACTGGATAAAAGTGTTGGAACAATTAAGTGAGATGTACAAAGCGGAACCGGAAAAAGTAAAAGTCTATGCTAAAGATCTCGCCAGGGGTATAAAAGCAATAAATCTTATTGAACCGGCTACCAGCCAGGGGGCTTACTCCAAAAGCGATTTGGAAAGTTCTGTAAAGGATTGGTCTTCCTACTTCGACAGGGAAATGGGAGGATATCGCAGGGCGCCCAAATTTATGATGCCGGTTAACCTTGATTTTCTCCTGCATTATGCCTGGGCTGAACAGAACAATGCTATTATGACACACGTAGACCTCACCCTTACCAAAATGGCCTTCGGAGGTGTCTATGATCAACTTGGGGGAGGTTTTGCCCGTTATTCAGTAGACCATCGCTGGCATGTTCCACACTTTGAAAAAATGCTCTATGACAACGGGCAATTGGTTAGCCTGTATTCGCAGGCCTTTGCAGTTACCAAAAATAAACTGTACCGGGATATAGTGGAGGAAACAATTTCTTTTGTGGTCCGTGAACTCATGTCGCCCGAAGGCGGATTTTACTCTTCCCTGGACGCGGATAGTCTGGACAAGGAAGGGAAATTGGAAGAGGGAGCCTACTACGTATGGAGCAGTGATGAATTAGAGGGGCTACTAAAGGAAGATTTCCCGCTGTTTGCTGCCTATTATAATGTGAACGCAACAGGGTTCTGGGAAGAAGGGAAATATGTGCTGATTAGGACCAGAAGTCACAAGGAAATTGCTGAAGAATTTCAGCTTTCCGAAAGCGAATTAACGAAGAAAATTAGCCTGTGTAAACAGAAATTACTTGATGTGCGCAGGCAGAGAAGCAAACCCCGCCTGGATGATAAGATCCTAACCTCCTGGAATGGACATATGCTAAAAGGACTGCTGGAAGCCTACCGGTATCTTGGAAACGAACACCACCTGCATCTTGCCCTTAAAAATGCCAATTTCATAAAAAAAGAACTAATTGCAGAAGATTATTCCCTTTACCACAACTACAAAGAGGGCAAAAGTAGTATAAGCGGGTACCTGGAAGACTATGCCAGCCTAATAGATGCCTATATTGCCCTATATGAAGTGAGTTTTGATGAAAGCTGGCTGCATTTTGCCCGGGGCCTTACGGATTACTGTATTGAAAATTATTGGGATCCTGCCTCCGGTTTATTTTACTTCACCTCCAGAAAAGATCACTTTATCATCAGGCGCACATTAGAAACTTCAGATAATGTAGTCCCCGCATCTAATTCCATTATGGCAAGGAATCTGTTTAAATTGTCAAAATTGCTGTTTGAACCTAAATTTGAGGATATGGCCGGGGAGATGTTCAGTGCCGTGCAGGGAAATTTGCAGAAAGACATTGCAGGCTATCCCAATTGGTTGCACCTTATTCTATATAGCGAAAATCCATTTTATGAGGTGGCTATATCAGGGCCGGCTGTAAACGACATTTCAAAGGATTTACAAAGCCATTATCTGCCAAATACAGTCTTTGCGGGAAGTAAAAGCGAAAGCAAATTACCCTTGTTGGAAAAACGTTATAAATCTGGCGAAACTTTGATTTACCTTTGTGAAAAAGGAGCTTGTAAATTGCCAGAAAAAGAACCGGAAAAAGTCCTTGGGCAACTAGAATCCAAACCAAACCCATTTTAACAGGTAAATAAAATATTGATCGATATATGAAAAGTATTGCTGATTTTGAAAACTTTGTTTCGGAAGGTATAAACTGGTTCTGGGATATATTACCTAATATCTTTGTAGCTGTTATTATTTTAATAGCAGGTCTATGGATTATCAAGTTCATAAACCATCTAGTACGCCGCTTTTTTGAGAAGAAAGACTACGATCTCGCATTGGAATCCTTTTTACAGAGCTTTATAAAAATCAGCTTAAAAGTCATTCTGTTTGTTTTGGTAGTAACCCAGCTAGGGGTGAAATCCTCTTCCCTGGTAGCAATGTTGGGAGCGGCCGGTCTTGCCATTGGCCTGGCCTTACAGGGTTCCCTGGCTAATTTCGCTGGCGGGGTCCTTATTCTCCTCTTTAAACCCTTTAAAATTGGGGATTTTATCTCAGCCCAGGGCATTGATGGAACGG
>CBDUAW010000237.1:0-4462 GCA_965365215.1 uncultured Eudoraea sp.
ATGCCGAGAACCTCGCCTTAACAGCTGCATCTAGTGCAGACCATTCAATCGCCTCCCCATTCGCAACAGGCCCCTGTAATCTGGTACTGTCGTACAGTGACAAAACCGAAGCCTGAACCCTGGCGTTTGCGCCTCCGTTGGTTTTGGCATCTTTATTATTTTCTACTTTGATTGGCCTTCCTTCCCTTGTTTTTACAAGAATACTTGCAAAATCAAACCCATTAGCAATAGTAGTGGCGTAGTAGTTAGCAACACCGGGAATAATACGTTCCGGTTGCACAACATAAGGAATGGACTTTCTAACAGGGCCTTCGCAGGCAGCCATAGTGGCAGCTGCTGTACTAAACCCAACATATTTTAAGAAATCCCTTCTGTTCGTATTCCCGAGAGATAAGTTTTCTTTATCACCCAAAAATTCGTCTACCGGTATTTCTTCCGGGAATTCGTTTTGCTTTAGCGTCTCAATAATGGAATCATTCGGATTTAATTCCGCCTCACTCTTCCAATATTTTTTATTTGATGCCATACTTCTATCTCTGTATTTAGCTTCTTTATAGAATTCTTAATAGTGACATTTTCCACATTCCAGCCCACCCATTTGAGCAGCGGTCAGGTTTTCTACTCCATATTTTTTGGAAAGCTCTGCGTGAATTTTCTCGTAATATCCGTTGTCTTTTACATTCACATTGGTTTCCCTATGACAGTTTATACACCATCCCATGGTAAGTGAAGAATACTGGTACATAATTTCCATTTCTTCAACCGGGCCATGACAGGTCTGACATTCAATTCCTCCAACCGTAACGTGCTGGGAATGGTTAAAATAAGCCAGGTCCGGGAGGTTGTGTATTCTAACCCATTCTACGGGCTGAGACTCTCCTGTGTATTGCTGATTTTCTTCATCCCATCCTACGGCCTTATAGAGTTTTTTAATCTCTCCTGTGTAAAATTCATTGGTATACCCGTTTGCCAGATCTTCGGCACTAGGTCCTTCAGGATTACCTTTGTATTCGTAAATAGATTTGTGACAATTCATACAAACATTTAGGGCAGGGATCCCGGAGTGTTTAGAGACTCTGGCGGAAGAGTGACAATACTTACACTCTATCTTGTTATCGCCTGCATGAATTTTATGTGAATAGTGAATAGGCTGAATTGGCGCATATCCCTGATCAACTCCTATTTGCATAAACCAACCATAAGCGAAATACGCTGCAGCCAAAAGAAGGAATATTGAGGATACTAATACGAGAAATTGATTTTTAGCAAAGGCTTTCCACAATGGCATTCTTTTAGTAGCCTTGGCTTTTTCGAGCGCTACTCCATTTGCCTCAGCTATACGTCTAAGTGTGTTGTTCACCAATACCAGCATCATTACCAGTAGTCCGAAAACCACAACAAGAGCTCCGAGAATAAATTCGTTGCTAATCCCTGAGGAGTCGGCTGAGGCTACCTCATCCCTTGCAGCCGCAACAGACGTTGCAACTGGTGTGGGAGGTGGCGCTGCGGTATAAGCGAGAATATTATCAATATCCTCATCAGAAAGGGTTGGGAAGGCAGTCATGGCTGCCTGGTTATACTCGTTGTATATTTTTACAGCATATGCATCCCCGGCGCTGATCATTCCGGCACTATTCTTAATCCATGCATAGAGCCATTCCTTATCTAATCCCTCTTCTTCAGCTAACCTGCTTTCTACATTAGCAAGTGCTGGGCCGGTCATTTTTCGGTTTAATGCATGACAAGCAGCACAGTTCTGATTAAACAACTGCTTGCCTTTCTCCACATCTCCGGAGGAAGCATCATCTGCTTGTGTTGTCTCAGTCGCAGCTTCATCAGTTGCGGCCTGTTGCCCGAAAATTGGAGTGGAAAAGAGTAGAAAAACTACTAAACTGCTACCGAAAAATTTTAAGATTTGATTGCGGTATTGAACCTTTTTCATATTTGATTTGTTTCTATCGAAATCTTGGCACGGTTATTACGGTTAATGAGCTTAAAACACGTAATTCCTCGGCGTTCAAATTGTCGTCAAAAATACAACATTGACTTTATTCTGAAAATGTTAAGTTATTTATAATTTATAATTTATAATTATTCTAAATAATATGAATTTACGGTCTATATTTTCTAATAAATTACCTTTGCGATATGAAACGAAGTAGTGGTATTCAAATGAACAAGAAGATTCCCTTAACGATATTTATTACAGTATTTTGCCTTCTTTCCCTGCAGTCACAACAAGGGCAGGTATCAATAGATCAGGATCCCGATATTGACCGCCTTGTGGAGGTATACAAAGCTACACTTTCCAAGGTTGATTACTTTACTATTCAGGTAGGGTTTGGAAGTTACCAGGATGCAGAAAGTATTAAATCACAGGTAGAGGTTGATTTCCCTCAATGGACTCCGAAGATTATTTTTGATTCTCCAACCTACAGGGTTCGGGTAGGGCGTTTTAAAACCAAATTAGAAGCGGAAAGAAAATTTCTGGAAGTGAGAAAAAAATACCCGGCGGCCTTATTGCTAAAGCCGGAAACCAGTTCCAGATAAAGAATTCCGAAAATAGATGATGCCTTGACTCTTTTAGGCCCGTCAATCATATTTTCTGATGTATACTGGTTTTTTATAGTGTCTTTTTTACGGCAACTTCCTGGAAGGCTTCAACGATATCCCCTTCTTTGATATCATTGTAGTTTTTGATCTGCAATCCACAATCGTACCCTTTAGAGACTTCCTTTACATCATCCTTAAATCGTTTTAACGATACTAGTTCTCCCGTAAAGATCACTACACCATCCCGAATGAGTCTGATACTGGAATTTCTGAATATCTTTCCATTGGTAACCATACATCCGGCAATAGTTCCGATCTTGGAAATTTTGAAAGTCTCCCGAATTTCTGCAGTCCCTGTGATCTCTTCTTTCATTTCGGGCGAAAGCATTCCTTCCATGGCATCCTTCAGGTCGTTAATAGCATCGTAGATTATGGAGTACATCCTGATGTCTATTTCTTCCTTGTCGGCTATATCACGGGCATTGCCCATAGGCCTTACATTAAACCCAATTACGATGGCATCCGAAGCAGAGGCAAGGAGCACATCAGATTCGGTAATAGCACCCACACCTTTGTGAATAATGTTTACCTGGATCTCGTCTGTTGAAAGTTTCTGGAAGGAATCAGTTAAAGCTTCAACAGATCCATCAACATCACCTTTTAAAATAATGTTGAGTTCTTTGAATTCACCAAGGGCAATTCGCCTTCCAATTTCGTCGAGCGTAATATGCCTCTGAGTCCTAACAGATTGTTCCCGGAGTAGTTGACTCCTTTTTGCTGCAATTTGTTTGGCCTCTTTTTCGTCCTCAAGGACATTGAATTTATCCCCTGCCTGCGGTGCACCATCCAGACCCAAAATAGATATGGGAGTAGAGGGTCCGGCAGCTTTTACAATTTTGCCACGTTCGTCGTGCATCGCCCGGATTTTACCACTGCAGGTACCCGCAAGAACATAATCCCCAATATGAAGGGTCCCGGCCTGAACAAGAATAGTAGATACATAACCCCTTCCTTTATCGAGGAAGGCTTCTACAACAGTTCCACTGGCAAGTTTATCCGGATTCGCCTGTAATTCAAGAAGTTCGGCTTCAAGTAAAACCTTCTCCAGAAGTTCTTTTATACCATCTCCGGTCTTGGCTGAAATATCGTGCGACTGGATCTTACCCCCCCAATCCTCAACCAATAAGTTCATATTGGCAAGTCCTTCTTTAATTTTATCAGGATTAGCCGTAGGCCGGTCTATCTTATTTATAGCAAATACAATAGGGACGCCTGCCGCCTGGGCATGACTAATTGCCTCTTTGGTCTGTGGCATAATATCGTCATCTGCCGCAATCACAATAATTGCAATATCCGTTACCTGTGCACCCCTGGCCCGCATAGCTGTAAATGCTTCGTGACCTGGTGTATCCAGAAAGGTAATTTTTTGTCCCCCGGAAAGAGTTACGCCATAGGCTCCAATGTGCTGTGTGATTCCACCACTTTCCCCGGCAATTACGTTTTCCTCACGGATATAATCAAGCAAGGAAGTCTTTCCGTGATCCACATGTCCCATTACGGTTACAATAGGAGCTCGTGGCTTCAAATCTTCCGGAGCATCAACATCTTCTTCAATGACCTCCTCAATATCAGCCTTTACAAATTCTACTTCATATCCAAACTCCTCCGCAACAATAGAAAGGGTTTCAGCATCGAGCCTCTGGTTCATAGTTACCATAATTCCGAGCGACATACAAGCAGAGATAATATCTGTGGTAGGAACTTCCATCATAGTGGCTACCTCACCCACAGTTACAAATTCTGTTACTTTTAGAATTTTGCTATCCAATTCCTGCTGTTCAAGATCTTTTTCTGTTTGTTGTCTGTGCAGATCTCTCCAAGAGGTACGCAGCAGTCTCCGCTACCTTCG
>CBDUAW010000238.1:0-4458 GCA_965365215.1 uncultured Eudoraea sp.
CCGCCTCTCTCAGTACTATCTTCTCTTCTGCCATCGGGGTTAAGGTCTTTTGCCTTACTGTAGTAATTGTAAAACCTCGAAAATTCTACAGATATCATTTTCTTTATCAGTTCTTCCCGGTCCATGCCTTCCAGAACGTCATAGATTGCTGGCAAATAGGTATCAATCTCATGATTGACCTCCGTATTCTTTATTTTACTGGCCAGATGGTATAATTGTATTTCGCAAATCTCAATGCCAGTTGGAATCTTTTTGGAAACAAACTGTTGTTTGATCTTTTTTTCAATGGCGTGGATTTTCCGCATCTCACTGCGGGTTACGATCACCATTGATACCCCTGATTTACCGGCCCGCCCTGTTCTGCCGCTACGGTGTGTATAGGTTTCAATTTCATCAGGAAGCTGGTAATTGATAACGTGTGTAATGTCGTCCACATCTATTCCCCGTGCTGCCACATCTGTTGCAACCAGCATTTGTATCTGCTTTTTGCGAAATGCGCCCATTACCAGATCGCGCTGATTCTGGCTGAGGTCCCCGTGTAATGCACCTGCATTATAACCATCTTCAATTAGTTTCTCGGCCACCTTCTGGGTATCCCTTTTTGTTCTGCAAAAAATCACCGAGAAAATATCCGGATTGGCATCTGCGAGTCGCTTTAAGGCCGGATATCTGTCGCGCCCCCCTACAGTATAATATTCGTGTAATACGGTATCAGTACCCGTATTTCGTTCCCCTACGGTTACTTCCTCAGGATTGTGCATGAACTTTTTAGCTATCTGAGCAACCTCCTTGGGCATGGTAGCGGAAAACAACCAGGTAGACTTTTCATCCGGGGTATTAGATAGGATATCCTTTATGTCTTCGAAAAAGCCCATATTCAGCATCTCATCTGCTTCGTCCAAAATGCAGTAGTCAATTCTGGAGATGTCCACTATTCCCCTGCCAATCATATCCTTCATCCTCCCGGGGGTGGCCACAACAATTTGAGCGCCTCGTTTTATCTGACGAGCTTGTTCGGTAATGCTTGCCCCGCCGTAAATTGCTACTGTATTTAGGCCTTTTTTATACTTGGCATAAAGCTTTAATTCATTGGTAATTTGCAGACAGAGTTCCCTGGTAGGGGACAGGATCAGTCCCTGCGTGGCCCTGCTTTCTATCTGTATTTTTTGAATTAAGGGAAAACCAAAAGCGGCAGTTTTACCAGTACCTGTTTGTGCAAGTGCTACTAAGTCCGTTTCCTTATCCAGTAGGATGGGAATACATTTTTCTTGTACTTCTGAAGGGGTCTTAAATCCGAGATCTTCAATAGCTGTTAAGAGGGATTGTTCCAATCCCAGAGCTTCAAATGGAGTCATAAATTGTTATATCTAAATCGCAAATAAGTGCGTTGCATAGAGCGATTATCGACATAACCTTGAGAAACTCAGCGCAACACGTGCTATACCAGCGGCGTTAATTGAGCGGCAAAGATACCTTTAATTATTAACTTCTAGCCCATAAATTCATAACACCCTGATAAACAATGTTATAAGCTATATACTATTGAGATACTTTGTCAATTGTTGCAATGCTTTCCCGCGGTGGCTAATTTTATTTTTCGCTGCTATGGGCATCTCGGCAAAGGTCATTTGGTAACCATTGGGAATAAAAACAGGATCGTATCCGAAGCCACCCGAACCTTTTTTTGAATGGCCGATAACCCAGTTTACTTTTCCTGTAAACAATTTTTCTCCAGTATCTGTAACCAGTGCAATTACAGTTTTAAAATGGGCATTTCTGTTTTCAGCTCCATCCAGTTGCTGCAGCAATTTCCGGATGTTGGCTTCTGAATCCTTTTCCGGTCCTGCATACCTGGCCGATTTTACCCCCGGTGCCCCCTTGAGTTTATCTACCAAGAGCCCTGTATCATCAGCAAAACAATCCAGGCCGTAGGTATTCCGGATATAATGCGCCTTAAGTAGTGCATTTTCTTCCAGCGTCTGCCCGGTTTCAGCAATATCTTCTGTACAGCCAATGTCCCTGAGCGACAGCAATTCTATTGTGGAGGGGATCAGAAGTTTAACTTCCTTCAGTTTGTTGGAATTGTGAGTTGCAAATACCAGTTTCATTAAAATAGATTAAAACTCGAAAGGTACAACAGCCTTGATGAAAATAAGTATTTTTAGGAATTGAAAAATGCTTATGAAACTCAAGGTACCTCCCGCTGCTATTTTTTTAGTATTTGGCCTGCTCATGTACGGAGTGGCTTCCATTTTGCCATTTGGTGAATTTGATTTTTTTGGCCGGAAAGTACTGCTAAAAGTATTGTGGGCTTTAGCGGTTATTATTGCCCTGATTGCCTTGTTGCAGTTTTTTATCTCGGGTACCACCATAGATCCAAGAACGCCCGGGAAGTCGAAGAAATTAGTAACCAACGGTATTTACCAGTTTTCCAGGAATCCCATGTACCTCGCCTTGTTGCTTATTTTGTTGGGATGGGGCTTATGGTTGGGTAATGCTTTTAACACTATTGTTGCTGCAGGCTTTGTGTATTACATGAACGCCTTTCAGATAAAACCAGAGGAAGAGAGTTTGCTCAAAATATTTGGAACAGCATACAAACAGTATTGTACCTTGGTAAGGCGATGGTTTTAATAAATGTCGGTATTATGAAGATTTCATTTTGGTTATTATTATTTGTACTAATTACAGGTATTTGCTGCACTGCAAAAAGAAAGGATACCAAGGATCCTCAAAACATAGCTTCCCGTTGGACCCAGGAAAAGGCGTGGCAATGGTATGACTCTTTGCCCTGGCTGGTAGGGACTAATTTTAATCCCAGCAGTTCCATAAACCAGCTGGAATTTTGGCAGGAAGAAACCTTTGATAAGGAAACTATAATACGGGAACTGGAATGGTCGGCAGATCTGGGGATGAACTTACACCGGGTGTACCTTCATAATCTGCTTTGGGAGCAGGATTCAATCGGTTTTTTAGACCGAATGGAGACCTATCTTTCTATTGCAGATGGCATGGGTATCAAAACTATGTTTGTTTTGCTGGATGATGTCTGGCACCCCAGGCCTCAATTGGGTAAACAACCGGAAGTAGTGCCCCATTTACACAATTCGGGTTGGGTACAGGCTCCGGGTTCCTTGATTCTTGGCGATTCTACCAGACATAACGAATTGCAGGCTTATATTAAAGGGATCCTGAAGCATTTTAAAAATGATGACCGGATTTTGGTGTGGGACCTGTACAATGAGCCGGACAACGTAGCCGGAGGTCCTGAGAGAGGACCGCTTGAAGTACAAGACAAACACATTTATTCCCTTGCCTTATTGAAAAAAGTATTGTTATGGTCCAGGGAGGTTAATCCCAAACAACCGCTGACTACAGGAGTGTGGAGGGGGGAGATAGCCCATTGGGGAACCCCGGATAGCTTACCGGCGCTTGATAAATATATGCTCCAAAATTCTGATATTATTTCTTTTCATGCCTATGACGGTGATATGGAGCGGATCCGTTTAAAGATTGGGGAATTGAAAAAATACGGCCGACCTTTAATATGTACTGAATATTTGGCAAGGGGGGTAGGCAATACTTTCGAAAAGGTACTTCCACTTTTTAAAAACGAAAAAATTGCAGCCATAAATTGGGGCTTGGTATCGGGTAAAACCAATACCATTTACCCGTGGAAAAGTTGGGATTCGGTCTATACCGGGGAACCAGATATATGGCACCATGATATTTTTAGGAAAGACGGCACCCCTTTTTCCCAAGTGGAGGTCACCTTCCTTAAGACAATAATTTCTGGAAATTAGTAGGCTAAACCGTGCCCATAAGGGTATAACGGAGCCTTGGAATCGTAAGGAACATCTTCCAATTGCCGCTCAACGGCTTCCCATGAAGATGGTAACTCAAAAGGCATCTTACCCTGGGCTTTCCTGATTCCGAATAGCAGATCTACCAAGACTTCATCGCTTGTGCCAAAATCTGCCATGAGTACTTCCGTTTCCTTTTCAATATCAGAAAGTATTGCGGGCCTTTCAAGATTGATTACTACAATAGAAGGCTTCCCTGAAATAAGGTCCAGAATCTCACTTTTTTCTTCCGCGGTAAAGAAAAGCCTACCCTGATGAAAAAAACTTTCTATAAAGTATTCATCCCGTTCGTCAAAGGGAGTACGGATACGGGTCAGTACAACATCGGCATCATCCGGATTTCTAACCAATTCCCCATATTTGTTTACTATTTCTGCATCAATCATACCATCAGCAAAAATTTTAGCACCTTTCTTAAGGGGCAGAATCCCATCATTTTTTAATACCACTGTAGATTTTGCCTGGGCGGCCTTACCCTGATTTCTAAAGGCTTCAGCTCCGGCAACTTGTTTGGCTTTTTCCAGGTCTACATAGGGGTCGTCAAACAATCCTAACCTGAATTTATCCCGTAGTATCTTTCTCACTGAAAGGTCCA
>CBDUAW010000239.1:0-4442 GCA_965365215.1 uncultured Eudoraea sp.
TTTGGAATATTGAATGGATGTAATTACAGAAACATACAAACTGCCAAACGGAAACAAATTCACAAAAATGTAATCAAGGCCATTTTTATTTGGCTACAACAGGAATCAAAGAAATACAAATCAGATTTTTTAGCACATACAGGCGAAAAGGTAGTCCAATTTCTAGATAATCCGCCTGAATTTATAGGCAGCAGTGTAGCCAGGCTTACGGAACAAAAATTCTACTTCCTCAAAAGATCTCCGGAAGCATTTGTGGAAATCCTGCATAAACTCCAGGAAATTAACGGCATCTTTATGCTTCTGGGGACAGGAGCTCCCGAATATGAAGAACTTTTCAGGGAATTGAGTTATAAGCACAACAATTTTATTTTTATCAACGGACAGTCCGAAGAGGTTATCGACTCCATTTATTTGGAAAGCGATCTGTATTTCATGCCTAGTTTGTTCGAACCCTGTGGCATTAGTCAGATGTTGGCAATGCGAAATGGAAATCCTTGTTTAGTGCATCATACCGGAGGCCTTAAGGACACTGTGGAAGACGGGGTAACCGGCTTTAGTTTTGACGGTGCCAGTTATGATGAAAAGATCAGGGAAATGGTTAACGGTTTTGAACGTGCTTTAAGGGTTTATCTGAAAGATCCGGATGAGTGGAAGAAAATAAAAACCAATGCCAAAAAAGCCCGTTTTACATGGCGTAAATCAGTAGAACAATACTACAAACAACTTTATGTTGTAGGGTCTTAAAGACGCTTTTTTAATTGTGCTCCATCCTTTCGGGATCAGCGAATTAAAAATCCCTTAAATAAGGCCTTGAAATTGTTAAGGTGCCTCCTTTTTCTTAACTTTATAGGCACTTAAAAATAATAGAAAACCGCACAAATGTCAGAAAAAGCTACAATTGAATTCCAAGGAAAAAAGTATGAATTTCCCGTCGTAAAAGGCACAGAAGATGAGTATGCCATTGATATTAAGACCTTACGGTCATCTTCTGGATTAATTACCTTGGATCCCGGATATAAAAATACCGGGTCTTGCAGAAGTGCAATCACTTTCCTGGATGGGGAAAAAGGTATTTTGCGCTACCGTGGATACCCAATAGAAGATCTGGCCATGAAAGCCGACTTTCTGGAAGTAGCTTATCTGTTGATTTTTGGGGAGTTACCAAACCGGGAAGAATTAGATAGATTTCACACCGACATCAAACACGAATCTCATGTGGATGAAGAAATGAAAAAGATTTTGGATGGTTTTCCAAAATCGGCACATCCTATGGGAGTACTCTCATCCCTTACAAGCGCCCTTATAGCATTTAACCCTTCATCAGTGAATGTCTCCTCGGAAGAGGCCATGTATAAGGCCATAGTAAGGATTATGGCCAAATTCCCGGTGCTTGTTGCCTGGTCTATGAGAAAGCGGCAGGGACTTCCGTTAGACTACGGAGATGATAGTTTAGGCTATGTTGAAAACCTGCACAAGATGATGTTTAAACGTCCCAATAAAGAGTATGAGACTAATAAGATAGTTATTGATGCCCTGGACCAGCTTTTAATTTTGCATGCAGATCACGAGCAAAACTGTAGCACATCAACAGTAAGAATCACAGGATCTTCCCATGCAGGACTATTTGTATCCTTATCAGCAGGTATTTCAGCCCTTTGGGGACCGTTACACGGCGGGGCCAATCAGGCCGTACTGGAAATGTTGGAGGCTATTGATGCCGATGGAGGAGATACTCATAAATACATGGCTAAGGCAAAAGACAAGAACGATCCGTTCAGATTAATGGGCTTTGGACATAGGGTTTATAAAAATTTTGATCCTAGAGCCCGAATTATCAAAAAGGCAGCGGATGAGGTCCTCGGAGACCTGGGGATTGAAGACCCAATTCTGGATATTGCTAAAGGCTTGGAAAAAGTAGCCCTGGAAGATCCTTATTTTGTAGAGAGAAAATTATATCCCAATGTAGACTTCTATTCCGGGATTATTTATAGAGCACTTGGAATACCGGTTGAAATGTTTACCGTTATGTTTGCTATGGGCCGTTTACCGGGATGGATTGCCCAATGGCGGGAAATGCGTCTGAATGGAGATCCAATTGGCCGGCCGCGACAGGTATATGTTGGGGAAAACAATCGTCCTTTTGTAGCTGTTGATAAACGATAAAGCGACCAATCACCCCCCTTTATGTTAAACCTTAAAGTTTATGATGAGACTTCACCTTTAAAGGCAGTCTTGTTAGGAACAGCAAAAAGCTCTGGACCCGAGCCCAAACCCGAAGATGCTTACGATCCTAAATCACTGGAGCATATCCTCGCAGGTACCTACCCCAAAGAAGAAGATATGATCAAGGAAATGGAAGGCCTGGCGGATGTCTTTAAAAAATACGGTGTAGAACTTTTTCGTCCGGAAATAATCGAGGATTGCAATCAAATCTTCTCACGGGATATTGCGTTTGTTATTGAGGATAAATTAATAAAAGCCAATATTTTGCCCCATAGGGAGGAAGAGTTTGAAGCCATACTACACGTTCTGGAATACATTAAACCTGAAAACATATTATTCCCGCCCGAGGAGGTGCATATTGAAGGAGGTGACGTAATGCCATGGAACGACTATATTTTCATAGGTACTTATACGGGGCATGATTATCCCGATTATATTACGGCAAGAACCAATTGGGAGGGAGTGAAATATATCCGGGAAATGTTCCCGCATAAGAAGGTAAAATCATTTGAACTGCGAAAGAGTATTGTAAATCCCAAAGAAAATGCCCTGCATCTGGATTGTTGCTTTCAACCTGTTGGTAAGGATAAAGCTATTTTATGCAAAAGGGGTTTCCTAGTGGAGGAGGAATACGAATGGCTGGTAAATTACTTTGGGAGAGAAAATATCTTTGAGATCACCGCGGAAGAAATGTATCATATGTTTTCCAACGTATTTTCCATTTCTCCTGAGGTAGTGGTCTCCGAAAAGAATTTTACCAGATTAAATAATTGGCTGCGGGAACAGGGTTTTACGGTAGAGGAAGTAGCATATAGTGAGATTTCTAAACAGGGAGGCCTGCTCCGTTGCAGTACAATGCCCCTGATTAGAGAATAACCCTATAGTTACCTTTACTTTGTTCCAATTTCCTTTCCTGGCAAGAGCAGGTATTTTTCCTCCTTGAGATAAACATTTAATTCCGTACGGCTTTCTTTAGCACTGCTGATCCTTATACCTTGGTGTGTAATGTCAATTTCCAAAAGACAATCTTTTACCTTCAAATGAAAATTGAGGCCGTCCCAGGCTTCGGGAAGAGCTGGTTTAAACTGAATTCCCTCTTCTATTATTTGAAATCCGGCAAAACCTTCTACCAAAACTAACCAAACTCCCCCTGCAGCTGCTGTGTGGATTCCCCCTAGAAAGGAACCGCCGCTTATTACTTTTTTACTGGCGTTATACAGGTCTATGGTAGATGACTCCATAAAGTATCGGTAGGCTTCTTCGTGATGCCCGGTTTTACTGGCAACAAGCGCATGTACACTTGGACTTAAAGATGACCCGTGTTCTGTTCTTGGTTCATAGTACTCATAATTTGCTACCAGGACTTCCTCTGAGAAGATATCGGTCATTGCCAATAGTTGAATCACATCGGCTTGTTTTAAGACCTGGGTGGCCACGGCTATTCCATTAGGCCATCCCCAATATTCTCCCGGATCTAAAAGTCGTTTCCGGAGTTCGTCCGGTTTTATGTCCTCCAGTTGAAAATACCCGTCAAATTGTTCTATGAGTCCCGTTTTGGTATCCGGCTCAGGTAAATACAATAATTCGGTGATTTCTTTCCAATCCTCATAGGAGCTTTGAGAGATCCCAACGAGATCTACAAGAACCCCCAGCCTTTCAGAATCCATTACCTTCATTTTCTCATACACCCAACATGCCTTATCGAGTGCGTAATGGCTGAGATAATTGGTGAAGGCATTGTTATCCACATTTTCATGATACTCATCAGGACCCAATAAACGGATCAACTCATATCGGTTTTTGTCTTTCTTAAAATGAACCCGGGATACCAGAAACTGGGCTACCTCAAATATGACTTCTGCCCCGTGGTTGAGGATAAAATCCCAGTCATTGGTTGCCTCGTAATATTTCCAGATTCCGTAAACAACGTCAGGAGAGATATGAATCTGCCAGATATTAAAATGGTTTCTGATCTTACGCCCTGTCAGGACATCTGTAAAAAAATAATCAGGAAATAGTTCATCTCCTGTCTTCCCACTTGTCCAGGCATAAAAAGCGCCGTAGTACCCTAGTTTTTTGGCTTTTCTGCGAGCTCCATCTAAGGTGTCATGGCGATAGGTTACCAATTTTCGGGCAATTTCCGGATGGGTATAGATATACATCGGAAGATTGTAGGTTTCCTGATCCCAAAATGCGGCTCCCTGGTACACCTGGCAGGA